>CAZSXL010000008.1:0-15298 GCA_964611225.1 uncultured Gammaproteobacteria bacterium | reverse complement strand
ACTCGGTCAACAGCTTGGGCACGAAATCGTTCAGCGCGGTGCTGGTCGCCGATTCCGGCGCCAAGCTGCTGTTCGGTGGCAAGGCGCTCACCGGCCACACTATTCCGGTGTTCTATGGTGCCATCGAGCCCACGGCGGTGCAGGTGCCGCTGGCGGCGTTCGCGAACGACACCTTCTTCCGCCGCATCACCACTGAGGTGTTTGGTCCGCTGCAGGTGGTGGTGGAGTGGAACGATGGTGATCTCGAGACGGTGCTCGGCATCTTCGAGGACCTCGATCAGCGTCTGACCGCGGCCATCGTCAGCCGTGACCCGGTGTTCATCAACGAGGTGCTCGGCCGGACCAACAACGGCACCACCTACGCCGGCATCCGCGCCCGTACCACCGGCGCCCCGGAGAACCACTGGTTCGGACCGTGTGGCGACCCCCGCGCCGCCGGCATCGGTACGCGCGAGGCAATCATCACCACCTGGTCGGGTCACCGCGAGGTGATCCACGACGTCGGCCCGCTGTCCGTCGGTTGGACCCTGCCGGACCCGACCTAGGTCCAAGGAGGACAAGAACCCTACATTCCCTTTGCTTCATAATTAGAAGCCAAGCGTGAATGTAGGGTTCTGTTCATTTTATGCTATACTGACTTTAATTAATGTTTAACACTATTTTATGGTCACAGCCTTAATGCGTTATTATAAGCTAACACTAGCCATTATTATACTAGGATTAGCGGCTATCATTACACTCCAGCCAGTATTGGCACACGATACACACACCGAAGATGCCGAAGACCATGATGAAGACGGTATTATGGATGAAGTAGATGTGGATACAGATGGCGACACTTATCCGGATTGTGTAGAAAAAGGAAAGTATCGTGACGACAGCGATAATGACGGCGTTGATGATGATGAAGACGATAGTGTCGACGAGCTGCAGAATACTACCGATAAAGATGCCGACGGTATTCCTGATTATATTGAAAAAGGCAAATTCCGCAAGAATCATGACAACGATGGTAATGATGACAGTGCAGACTTAGATGACGACAACGATGGTGTAGCCGATAAGTCAGAAGCAGCTGCCGATAAGTTGAATCATGATGATGACGCCAAGAAAGATAAAAAAGATGCTGATGATGACGATGATGGGATAAAAGATTTCAATGAATCTGATTGTGAAGCCATGCATGATCATGATAATGATGATGATGCCGATAAGCATGATGACGATGACGATGCCGATGGTGTCTTAGATGAAGATGAAGACGAAGATGAACATCTGAATGATCATGACAATGATGGTATCGAGGATGTTGATGACACTGATGATGATGCTGATGGCATTGATGACGACGAAGATGAACATCTGAATGATCATGACAATGATGGTGTCGAGGATGTTGATGACACCGATAATGATGCTGACGATGATAGTGATGACGCTGAGCCCGTCACCTATGATATCTCCATTGAAGACTTTGCCTTTAGCCCAGATGAGATTACTATAAACGTTGGTGATTCGATCACATTCACCAATAACGATAGTAGCTCCCACACCGCTTCGGAAGAAAATGGAGCCTTTAATACGGGCACGTTAGGTGCAGGTGAGTCTGAAACCATCACCTTTGATAGCGCTGGCAGCTTTGACTACTTCTGCGCTTTCCACCCCTCGATGACCGGTACCATTGTAGTCGAAGACTAGGCACTTTTCCACAGAGTATTCAAAAGAATCAATAAATAGTGTATACTAAGCCCGATAAATATTAATAACTTCGTGTTATGGCAAAACCAATGACGAAAAGCCAATTCATGGCTGCGATGGCTGACAAAGCCGGTTTAAGTAAAAAGCAAGTTGCTACCATGTGGGAGATGCTCGTAGACCTCGTCTATAAGCAAACCAAAGATGCTGGCGAATGCACTTTGCCAGGTTTAGGTAAAATGCAGAAGAAACATCGGGCTGCTCGCATGGGTCGCAACCCCGCTACTGGTGCGCAAATCTCAATTCCAGCCAAAACTGTGCTGAAATTCCGCGTTGCCAAACAAGCTAAAGACGCTATCTTGTAATAGCTCTTTTTTCGATGCGTCCTGTAGAGCCATGCCATAGCATGGCTCTACTTGTATCAGGAGGGTTAATTCTGTATACTGTCCCTATGAAATACACAACTTTATTGGGCCTTGGCCTAACCACATTAATCGCCTTGGGAGCGGGTTGCGCTTCTACAGATACTAATACGAATACAGTCACTACTGACGACGCTGATACCACTCTGCTGGTCCCAGTTGACTCCGACAGTGATGTTGAGGAAATCGTCGTGGTAGATGACGAAATCGGTGAGGAAACTGAAGAAGTCACAGAGGAAGACGTGGAAGAGACGGAAGCCGACGGAGAGGAAGACACTGAAGAGGAAGATGTAGAGGAAATAGTGACGGCTCCAACCACTCAAACCTTTGACATCGTTGCTCAACAATTTGAATTTAGTCCTAGTAGTGTGACGGTAAATGTAGGGGATACAGTGGTGCTGAATCTTACCACTAATGATGTGCCGCATGGCTTTTCATTATCACAATTTGGTGTCAGTACAACCATTACTCCTGGTCAAACCAAAACTGTAGAGTTTGTGGCTGATGAAGCCGGTACCTTTACGTTCACCTGCAGTGTAGTGTGTGGTGCTGGACATAGTGGTATGAGTGGTCAGATTATCGTGCAATAATTAAATCGTTTTAAGAGATAGAAACTTATGCGTACAGCTTATGCTTTAGTCACCTTATTAGCCTCCACGGTACTGTTGGCTGGCTGTGTAGGTGGCTCTTCATCGCAACCAGTTCGCGTTCCACCTAGTAGTGACGACCGCACAGCAGAAGACACCGCTGTTACGGCCACTGTCTACCAAGTAGGCGAGGAAGCCGCTGCCGGAGACATCCTGCACGCGGTTACGTTAGTTGAACAAATGGATGTGATTCCAGCTTCGGCCACTTTACCAGAGTGGGAAATCATTGCCGAAGATACACCGGCTAGTGAAGGCTTTACTTGGATTCATATTGTTGGTGAAGTAACCAATAACAGTAAAGAATCACAGACCGTGACTTCTGGCAGTATCTATGTAACGGATGCTGATGATAACCAATTTGATGTGTCTACGGATACGACTATCTATGTGGATAGTGACAAATCACCAATTTATTTGAGTCTACAGCCGACTCAAACGGTTGAGTGGGAAGGTTACTTTTTAGTGCCAGCTGATGCTGCAGGCTTAGCGTTAGTCGGTAACGATTTATCCTTCTTACCAGAGGATGAAGTGCGGATTGATTTAGGGTTGTAAGCCCCTCTCCTAAAACTCTACGAGTTTTATTCCTCTCCCATCTGGGAGAGGAATTTTTATTGAGATAGTCAAAAAATCCTCTCCACTGGAGGGTTTAGGTATAACAGAATTCCCTCTCCCAGATGGGAGAGGGATGCCCGTTAGGGCAGGGAGAGGGGTTATTCAGCGTCTTCACTGTCCTCTTCAGTTTCTTCAGCGATCTCATCTTCATCTTCGGGGTAGCCCACTATCACTTCGCCACTAGTACCCTCAGGTAGGTCAAACATGGCGTTGGCGGTCTCCACTAATTGGGCCTCGGTGGTTTGTTGATCACAACTGCTCAAGGCATCGTAGGCTTCGTCTACGTAAATCGTCGGGCCAGCTGAGGTATATTCAACTCGGCGCAGGCGGATACTACCAGCTGCGGTGGTGTAACCGTCTTCCTCATCGTTTGGTCCGGCCATGCTGGCTAAAATTAATTGTCCGTATAAATCTTCCGTGGGTGTAATGGCGCGCTTTACAGGGAAGACTTCACCACAGTCTGATGCAGTCTTCGGAAAATACAAGGTTACCACTTGTTCACCCTCACCAGCCACTACTGTTTTATCATCATCTTCTTTTTCAGCGTCTTCAGACTCCTCTTCAGTTTTTTCAGCGATCCCTTCAGTGTCCTCAGCGATTCCAGTCTCCGGTTCCACTAAACCTTCATTTACATTAGTTTCAGTGTCTTCAGTCTGATCAGTGTCTTCAGCGATCCCATTGGTATTAGCATTAGTCTTCTTTTTGTTCTTTGTCTCTTTGTTGGTATTAGTATTCGTATTAGTGACTTGTGCCGTGACGTTGGTATTGGCCTGGTCTGGTTGATCGCTTGGTGCCATCAGCAAATAAGCAAAATAACCAATTAAACCGACTAGTAAGGCTATGACTACACCGAAAATGATATAAAGTTGTTGGGATGTGGTTTTTTTCTTCATACCATTACTATACACCAGCTTGGCCAAGGCAGACAAATGTTGCTATGCTATAGCCATGCAAAACCGCTATTCCATCCCTGGGCTGGTGTTGGCTCTTAGCCTAGTCACAGGCTGTGTCAATACGAACGCCGCTTCACCATTAACCACTAATCCGCAGGAGGATTTTGAACGGCAGGGGACTGCACTAGGTAATGCTTTACGCCGGGAGTCGGATTTACGCGTTTTATTTGAGGATGCCGCTGCTGTCGTTGGTACGTATGTTTATCCGATAGGTAGCTATACTACCAATCGGACCGTAAAAGTATTTGGACAATATATTGCGCCAGACAGTGAGGATCGTTTTTATGGGTACCACACTGGTGATGATGTTGAAGTGACCGATTTAGCTGCCGTGGTGCCTGTCTATGTCATGACTAGTGCCACCGTTGTACAAAAACAAACGGTCAGCGGTTATGGCGGAGTGGTCATTTTAGAATTTGTTGATGCGGGAATAACCTATCATGCTTTGTATGGACACTTGAACATTGATTCGGTCACTGTGGTTGTGGGGGATAGTGTGGTGGGTGGCACACAGTTGGGTGTGCTGGGCGATGATCAATCCGACCAAACCGATGGCGAACGCAAGCATTTGCATTTTGGAATCTATCCGTACAGTGGCACCGAGCTGTATGCCGGTTATGTGGAAGATGATGCTGATTTAGCTAACTGGGTGAATCCAGCCGATTTTCTACGCCAACTAGGTGCCATCGAGCCAACTTCCTAGTTCCCCACTCATCTTGACGTCTGTAACGAGTTAGATTATCCTAAGCTCTACCTTTTACAATCTAACGGGGAAGTGGGTGACCTAATTTTTTTATAGGAAGGCCCACGCTGTGCCGCAACCGTAAGTCCTTCAACTTCGTTCAGGACAAGCCGGGATACCGTTAAAGGTTTTTAACTCTCGAGCAAGAGCAAACTATGATCCAAAGACTTCTTACTCTTTACTTACCCGCCGCCGCTGTTGTTACTATTGCAACTGTGGCTGGTGTTTTTTTGTATCAGACGAATGATCCTGAATTGGAGGAAGTGGCGTTTGTAGCTGCCACGAACGATGTTGGAATCACTGAAACCGCTGAACAAACATCTGAAGACGCAGAAGCAGAGGGGGAAGGTGAGGGAATTATTGGTGACACTGAAGTTGGGATCGCTGAACATAATGAAATAACTGTAGACGCTGAAGGGATCGCTGAATCTGCTGAACAAAAACCTGAAGACACTGAAACAGTTGTCGTTGAACCAACAGTTGAGCTGACCGTTGTGACCATTAGTGGTCCGGGTGTCAGTAAACGCTGCGAATTGGAGTTGACCGAAGCCAAAACCGCTCATCAAGTGATGAAACAGGCGGCTGACCAATGTGACTTTTCCTATCAATGGGAAAAGTATGCTTCATTAGGTGTGTTTGTGGATGGATTAGGGGGTGTGCTGTCAGACAAATCAGCTGGCGTGTACTGGATCTACTATGTGAATGGCACTAAGGCTAATGTGGGGGTGTCATCCTATACCATTGCCAGTGGCGACGAATTACTGTGGAAGTATGAACAAGAATATTAATTATGTTAATTAACTTTTTATTAAATCAGCTATGAAACGCTACCTCCTTTCTCTACTATTGTTAGCCGCCGCCGCACCGGTGGCAGCTACTAATTATTTGGTGACCGATGTTCGGATTGAAACGGCCGACGATACGATTTACTCCGGCAGTGTCTACATTTCCGATGATGGTTGTACTGTGAGTGACGCGGATGGCGTTGAACATGATATCACTGGCGCCAAAGCAGTCTGTGCTTTGAACGAAGCCGCTACCTTAGGTGGTTTTGACTACATCCTGGAAGATTCATCCTATGGATTGTATTTGACTACTGTGGCAGAGCAAGCCGCTGACGCTGTTGACTATTGGTCTTTTTTTGTAAACTACACTTCGGCTAGTGTTGGCTTAGCGGATTATGATCTAACCGATGGTGATAGTATTATTTTGTCACTGGGGGGTTATCCAAATACTGCCTTAGAGTTAGTAGCGCCGGTCAAAGAGGTACTCGCGGGTGAAAAACTAGTGGTGCGCGTCAAGGCGGATGGAGTTGCTTTGGAGGGTGCAACGGTACACTTTAATAATCAAACCGACACCACTGATGCTTTCGGTAAAGCCAGTTTTAAGCCCAAACAGACTACCAGTCTAGATGTCTATGTGGAAGCAACTGGCTATACCCGTAGTGCTACCACCACTATCCGAGTGGTGCCAAAACACACGGCTAATGTCATGGTGTCTGGTGCAGAGCAACAAGCGATGATCACTAGCGCGGCAGACTATTTAGCTAGCGCGATGGATGATGACGGTTTGTTAGAAGGCAGCCAAAGCGTCACCGATTGGGCAGCGATCAGTTTAGCAGCGGCTGGATTAGACACTGCACAGTTCAGCCCAGCAATCTTGACGTATGACCCAACCACCGACGATGCTTACGCCACTGGTGAAATTGCGCGCCATATTTTAGCTCTAGCTGCCTTGGGTGAAGATCCTACTGATCAGAACGGAGTCAACTATGTGGCGCGTTTGTTAAACACCAAAGAGGATGGTCAGTTTGGTGATACCGCTTTTGTGAATGATGATATTTTTGCCGGCTTAGCTTTATTAGCAGCCGGTGTCGCGGCAGATGATGCAGACGTGCAACGAGCAGTGGTAGCGGCTAAAGACAGTGTCAATGCCGATGGGGGCGTCTCTTACGCGGTAGCTATAGATACTAGTGATGTCGATACCACGGCTTATTTCGTGCAATTACTGAATGCTGCCGGTCAAACTGGCAAGGTCAAGCAAGCGGCCGTGCGTTACCTAAAAGATCAGCAAAACTTAGATGGTGGTTGGGGGTATGAAGATCACGGTGTCTCCAACTCATCCAGCACAGCGGTAGCGTTACAAGCCCTAGATAAAACCGTCAGACAAAACCACCGTTCTGGTTATAACTTTTTAGCCAGCGTACAAAAGCCTAATGGTCGTTTTAGTTATGGTACCGACGGTTCCTACAGCTATGAAACCCTTAATTCAGCCTATGCCATCATGGCTTTGGCACACCAATCCCTACCTGTGGTATACTAGTGGTATGGATCATCAAGTTAAAGATTTCACCCACCTGGTTGGGCAATTACCAGGCATGACCGATCGCCAAGTAGAAACCCATTTAGGGTTGTACGCTGGCTATGTTAAAAAACTGAATGAGATCCAGGATAAGCTTAAGACCGTTGAGCCGACTGACAGTAACTATTCGTTTGGAGCCTTTTCGGAACTGAAACGCCGTGAAACGGTTGCCTTTAACGGATCGTATCTGCACCAAGTCTATTTTGAGAATATGGCCCCAAAGCCGGGAGATGTAATCTCTGATTTTAGATCTGCCATTGAACGGTCGTGGGGTACTTGGGACAAATTTGTGGCGGACATTAAAGGTTCAGCGGCTTCGACACCAGGTTGGGTAGTGTTAACCAAAAACCAAGTAGATGGTTTGCTCCATACCTACATTATGTATGAACATCATGTCGGTTTCCCAATTCAGAATAATGTCGTGATGGCGTTAGATTGTTGGGAACATGCCTTTGCCATCGATTATGGCACTGATAAACCTAAATCCATCGATAACTTCTTAAAGGTAGTGGACTGGCAGGTCGTCGCGGAGCGCTTCGTCGCTTTGCAATAAAAAACGGGGTTTCGTTTTTTCTCGGTTTTGTGTTATACTAAGCTTCATGTTGAATGCAAATCCGCTCTGCAAAACCTTATTTGCGCATACGCCAGCTGCAGTGGTGATTCTTGATCAACGGAAAACAATCATGGATAGCAATCCAGCTTTTCAGCAGTTAGTCTCAGCCCAACCAGACGCGATCATTGGTAAGCCAATCGACCAGGTTCTATTACTGTTGCAGCCCACGAGCAAAACCATTTCCACGGCTTGGTCAACGATTCCAACTGTCGACTGGTGTAATGATCAGAAAGCTAAATTACCCAACGGTGATATCATCCCGATTGCCTACCAGATTATTGCCATTGAAGAGGATGATACTGAACCGATTATGATATTAATTAAAGATGCGCGGCGCGAACAAGAGTTGATTGAATTGCGCTCTGAATTTGTTTCCATTGTCTCGCACCAGCTGCGGACACCGGCTTCAGCTGTAAAGTGGTACATGGAAACATTGATTGATAACCGGCGCGGCAACACCCTGAATGAGTGGCAGGTGGATAAAATGCATCAGGCCTACCAAAGCAATGAACGCATGATCTCTCTCATTAATGATCTACTAAATGCGTCGCGGCTGGATTCTGGTAAGTTCCAACTTCATTTGACTAACTTTGATTTAGGCAAGATGGTGGAAGAGGTGAAGAACGAGTTAGTCCACTTTGCCCGTGCCCATAATGTGGATCTCAATAACCATATTACAGCTGACTTGCCTCAGGCCTCGGCTGATTTGGATAAAGTACGGGAAGTGATCTTAAATTTAACCACCAATGCCATTAAATATAGTCCGGTCGGTCACCACGAAGTCAATATTAGCGCGGTCGTTAAAGGTAAAATGATTGAATGCTCAGTGCAAGATCAGGGGATTGGTATTCCGGAAAAAGATCAAGCGCATTTGTTTGAAAAGTTTTACCGGGCGGATAATGCCATCGAGTCACAAACCGAAGGTTCTGGTTTAGGTCTCTACATCGCCCGTGAAATTATTCGGTTGCACGGTGGCGACATTTCGTTCACCTCTAAAGAAGGCGTCGGCACAACGATTTATTTTAATTTACCCATTTATGGCAATTGACCTATCCAAACAATCCATCATCGTAGTGGAAGATGAATCTTTTTTATCTAAAGTCTTGGCCGAACGGTTAGAAGACGAAGGTTTTGGTCACATTGATGTGGCCGGTAATGGTGAGGAAGCCTTAGTGATGATTAAAAATCACAATCCTAATATTGTGTTATTGGATATGATTTTGCCCAAAATGAATGGCTTTGAAGTGTTAGAAATCTTACAAGCTGATCCAAAACTGAAGAAGATCCCAGTGTTGGTGTTGTCTAACCTGGGACAAGATCAAGATATTGAACAAGCTAAAAAATTAGGTGCCCGTGATTACATTGTGAAAAGTAATTTTTCTTTGCAAAAAGTAGTGGAGAAAATAATGAGTATACTGGATCCACATGCTTAGCGACACAAAACTACGCGACATCATCAGCGAAACCAAGGTGGTGTCTGAGCCAGATTTGGCTGAAGCGGTCGCAATTGCGAGCAAAGATCAACGTTCCTTAGCTGAAGTCCTGGTTGAGCGTGATTTGTTATCGGACGAGCACATCGGGCAGTTGCTGGCCGAACACACTGGTCATCATTTTATTAATTTGCGCAAAGTTAATATTGCGGATGAGGTGTTGCGGATTATCCCGGAGACGATGGCCAAAACGATGAAGGTGATTGTCTGTGGTCAAACTACCCAAGCTATTCAACTGGCGATGACGAATCCGGAAGATGTCGCCACGATTCACTTAGTAGAAAAGAAAACCGGTAAGCAAGCCCAAGTATTTTTTGCCACCGACCGTGACATTAAAGAGGCTTTAGGTAATTATAAGCGTGGCTTGCAATTTGATTTTGCCCAACTCATCACCGCCCAAATTGGTGACCACACTAAAGCCGGCACCGCTCCGGTAGTGGAAATGCTAGACACGATGATTCAATATGCCTACATGCAAAAAGCGTCGGATCTGCATATTGAGCCGACCAGTGATACCGTTGTGGTCCGGTTTCGCATTGATGGCGTCCTGCACGATATGGTCAAGCTGCCCAAAGTTATTTTAGATGGCTTAATTACGCGTATCAAAATTTTGGCCAAGCTGCGCACCGATGAACATCGGTCCGCTCAAGATGGTAAGCTTACCCAAAAATTGGAAGATGAAGATTTAGATGTCCGTGTGTCGGTGTTGCCGGTGGCAGAGGGAGAGAAGGCAGTCTTGCGTTTATTGTCCAGTCGTTCGCGGCAGTATGCACTGGAAGATTTGGGTTTTTCGGAATCTGATATTGCTCGGGTGCGCAAATACTTAAAGCGTCCGCAAGGAATGATTTTGGTGACGGGCCCGACCGGTTCTGGTAAGACGACCACCCTGTACGCGTTTTTAAAAATACTCAATCGGCGCGAAGTGAATATTTCTACAATTGAAGATCCAGTGGAATATGCCATTTCTGGTATTAACCAGATTCAAGTCAATGCAGCAACCAATTTAACCTTTGCGACTGGCTTACGTTCTATTGTCCGTCAAGATCCAGACATTGTCATGATCGGTGAAATTCGTGATGAGGAAACAGCTGGCATTGCCGTCAACTCTGCCATGACTGGGCACTTGGTATTATCGACCTTGCACACCAATGATGCGGCTACCACCTTACCGCGTTTACTGGATATGGCCGTAGAACCCTATTTAGCTGCCTCCACTGTGAATATTGCGGTTGGTCAACGACTGGTACGTAAAATTTGCAGCCAGTGTGTGATGAGTGAAACGCTCACCGGCAAAGCGTTAGCGGATTTAGCTAAGCAAATTGACTTGAAACGTTATCTCAAAAAAAATGTCACCCAGTTACGTTTTTATCGGGGCAGAGGCTGTGCCAGTTGTCATCAGAGCGGTTACCAAGGCCGGGTGGGCGCCTTTGAAGTATTAGAAATGTCGACCGCTATTCGCAAACTGATCATGGATCAGGCCGATGCCGAACAAATTAGACAGCAAGCCATTGCGGAAGGGATGACGACCATGTTTGAAGATGGTTTGCATAAAGCGCTGTTAGGGGTAACGACTTTGGATGAGGTCTTACGGGTAGTAGCCGAATAAGTATGAAAGACATTGAACTGTCATTCTGGGTATCTCGCAAAGACATCGCATTTTTTACGAAAAATTTTGCGGTGATGTTAACTGCAGGTTTAACGGTGGTAGAATCATTAGCGGTTTCGGAAGAACAAGCTAAGGGAAAATTGAAACGGATTTTGGTGGACACCATTCATTACGTTGAGCAGGGGAATGGATTATCTGATGCCTTAGCCAGACACAAGCGACAGTTTTCTAGTATTTATATTGATGTTGTTCGTACGGGTGAGCAATCAGGCAACCTAGCGCGTAATGTCCACCAACTGGCCATTCGCTTAGCGGATGATTTAGAGCTACGTCGTAAGGTAAGCGGTGCCATGATTTACCCGGCTATTGTGTTTGCTGGAATTATTGTACTAGGTACCGTGTTATCGTTGTTTGTGTTTCCACGTTTCATTAAGTTATTTAATTCACTGGATGTACCGTTACCAGCCATGACGAGAGGGATTATCTGGATAGCGCAATGGTTAAATCTGTATTGGGGTTGGTTGTTGTTGGGATTGGCTATGGTGGTTATTCTGATTCGTTTATTAAGCCGGATTACAGTGTTTGAAACCGCCTGGCATCGATTGTTGTTAAAACTGCCCATTGTTGGCCCGATTATTCAGCAAGTTAATTTGACGCGCTTCACCGGTACGTTGGGCTCACTGCTAAAGAGTGGAGTACCGATTAGCGAAGCGTTACATTCCGTGATTCACTCCTGTACTAATTTAGCGTATCAACATAGTATTCGGGCAGCGTTACGCGAGGTTGAGCATGGTACTACCTTGACGGCAGCGATTGGCCAATATCGGCAGCTGTTTCCGCCGCTGGTGGTGCGCATGATTGCGGTGGGCGAACGCACTGGGCAGCTCGATGAGTTGTTGCTCTATCTGGGTAATTATTATGATGGTCAGGTGGACAGCAGTACTAAGCAGCTGGGGATTCTGATTGAACCACTGTTATTGATTGTGATTGGTGCGATGGTATTGATTGTCGGTTTGGCGGTGATTACACCGATCTATCAGTTTACTGCAGCGATTGGTTCGTTATAACTATGGCGCGCGGTTATTCTTACATTCAGATGCTGTTGGTCATCGCTCTGTTGGCGCTATTAGCGGCAGTGGCATCGCCGTATTACTTGTCTTGGCAACAGCGTCAAAACCTGCGCTCCACAAGTAGCATCTTGTTGTCTGATCTACGGTATGTGCAAAGCAAAGCGATGCAGCGGGAACAATCTGCCAGCTGGGGTGTGTATATTGATGATAGTAGTAAGCATTATATTTTATTTCATGGTGCCAGCTATTCAGCCAGTGATCCCTATAACCAAACGGTGTCTTATCCGGCTAGTGTCAGCATCAACGCTAGTCCCACTAGTGAAATTGCCTTTGCGGGTTTAACCGCAGCGGTCGCCAGTGAGATTACCATTACCATGACGTCGGTCAGTTTACCAGCAGCCAGTAAAACGATTCACATCAATGAAGCAGGTTTGGTTACACCGTACTAGGCCAGGCATTTTACTGGTGGAGGTCATCATCAGTATTGCTATTTTTGTATTGTTTGCCGCGGGTGCAATCTATTTACTCACGGTTGGCCTGCTCACTAGCCAAACGGCCAAGGATCACGCTACGGCCGCAGCGTATCTAGCAGAGGGCATCGAAGCTGTGCAGGCGCTTGATCAGGCAGCCTGGAATGCGCTAGCGGACAGTCCAGATAGTACCTATGGTTTGGCGTTAGCAGGTGATACTTGGGAACTCACTGCGGATCCTGATCATCCTAGTGGCGCTATTGGTTTTACTCGGACTATTGAGATTAGTGATGTTTATCGCGATGCTAGTGGTAATCCGTCTGATGATAATACCAATACGTTTGATCCGCATACGCGTAAAGTAACCGTGACTCTGGAATGGACCAGTCTCACCGGTGCTAGCCAAGATATTACCAATAGTGTGTATGTGACGGACTGGGATGATATCGATATCACCGATGATACCATTGCCGAGTGGTCGGATGGTACCTTAACCAATGCGCGCATTAGTAGTGTCGATGATGGCGAGCTCCAGATTATTCAGCCGACGTTAGAAATAGATTCCGTCACCGCTACTAACAGCTGGCAAACGGTCACGTTAGATAATGAGTACGAGCAAGCGGTCGTTGTGGCTAGTATTCTGGACGGCAACAATCCAAACTCTCCAGTAGCAGTGCGGGTGAGTAATGTGACCGCTACTACCTTTGATATCCGGTTACAGTTTCCCACCGATAATTTCGCTCCCAGTTCCACCAATAGCGAGACGGTGTATTATCTCGTGATGGAAGCTGGTGTCTGGACATTAGGAGATGGCGCAACCAAAATTGAAGCTGGTATTGCACCTGATATTTCGCGAGTCAATTGTTCTACGTGTGGTAGTTGGAATAACGGTACAGATGTCTTTTATCAGCAAACCTATAGTGCCGCCCCGGTGGTGTTGCATCAAGTGGTCACCAATAATGATAGTAGTTGGATCACATCATTTACATCGGATGATACCAGTCAAGGAGCGAATCCTGGCACAGATGGCTTTCAGCTAGCCTTGAATGGTGCCGAAAGTACCACTACTCACAGTGCTGAAGATATTGCTTATATTGTCTTTGCCAGTGAAGTCACGGATACCTTTGAAGGAGTCAAATTCGAAACCGATCTGACCGGCATGTGGGTGCGTGGCTATACGGATGCGCATCGCACAGAGAGTTTTGATCAAACCTACACTAGTGCGCCACTGGTGATCGCCAGCCAGTTGAGTGCCCGCAGTACTGATGGTAGTTGGGCTATGATCGATGCCATCACCACGACGCAGGTCACACTGTATGATGATGAAGATCAAACTTTGGATACTGAACGTAGCCATATTTTTGAGTATGGTGGCTATGTGGCCTTTGCAACCAGTGGCACCTATTATTTGAATGCCTCTACAGCGGCTTATGATGAACCGCCGATGGAAGTTGGAATTATTGAAGGTGCTGCCACCGGACATATGGAGGTGGGCACAGTGACTGCTACCAGCAGCTGGTCGACCATAACGCTCACTAACACCTATACCGAACCAGTAGTCATCGCTAGTATTTTGGATGGTAATAACCCTAACACTCCGGTATCTACTCGCGTCAAAAATGCCAGTGGTAATAGTTTTGAACTACGCTTAGATATCCCGACGGACAATACGCTACCACGTACCAGTAATAGTGAAACTGTCTACTATATGGTTGTGGAAGCCGGTGTCTGGATCATGGGGGATGGTAAAACTAAAGTCGAGGCTAATATTGTAGAGGACGTTTCTCAGGTGAATTGTTTTAGTTGCGGCACCTGGAATAATGGTGTGCAGGTTGCTTACACTAGCGGCTACACTGCGAATCCAGCTTTTTTTCATCAAGTGATGAGTGAAAATAGCGCCAATTGGATTACTTCTTTTGCTTCGAACAGCACAGACTACCGCAGTGGCCCAGGTACGAATGGCTTTCGCATCTCCCTAAATGGTGCCGAAGTGACTAGCACACATGCCGCTGAAGATATTGGTTACGTGGTCATGCAAACCGAAAAAGTGGATACCGCTGATGGCATTTTATACGAAACGGATACTACTGGTTTCAGTTCTCGTGGTTATACGGATGCGCGTTATAGTGAAACGTTTGATCAAGCTTACACCTCGGCACCGCTCGTGTTGGTAGCACAATTGGGCATGCGTGGCACGGAAGGCTCTTGGGCTATGATTGATAGCGTTACGACAACGACCCTGGCGATGTATGAAGATGAAGATCAAACGCGTGATGCTGAACGTTCGCATCAGGGCGAGTATTATGCCTATGCTGCCTTTGCTTCGGCAGGCAGCTTTACGTTGATTGATCAAATGTTTCTGCAAAATCCCGTCACGGTTAATTTGCAGAACACATACATAGACCCCGTGGTGATTGCCACTCCGTATTTTACCAATGACATGAACTCGCCGGCATCTGTGCGTGTATATGATGTAACCAGCGGTGCTTTTACAGTTAAACTGGATTTTCCAACTGACAACTTTACCCCAACTAACACTAGCTACTCTAATGATCTAGATTATATGGTGATTGAAGCTGGTACTTGGCAGATCGGAGATATGAAGATTGAGGCTCAA
>CAZSXL010000007.1:0-16366 GCA_964611225.1 uncultured Gammaproteobacteria bacterium | reverse complement strand
GAAACGTACTCTTGTCTTCGAACCATTACGTTTATGGCCTGACCTTCCGGCTAACCCAACCACAGCGATCACTAAGCCGACGGTTGCAGCCATCATGCCAGCGGATCTGCCGATTGCTTTCCAGGCAGCCTTGGCGCAAATTAGTTCTGGTTCAGATGACAATCAATTCATTGTGGGAACAGACCAGGTGGTCGTACTAGATGTGGTCACCCACCAAGCGACCCTATTGAGCCAAGTGGGTGGTGTCATGACCAGCCGACTACTGGATAATGATACAAAGCAGTTGGTTAACATTGGGCAGTCGGATCAGATCGCTCTACGTAGCGATTTTAGTATTACGTTAGCTAGTTTGTCCAATGACCAATTTGATACCTTGATCCGTGTCAGCAAGCCACTGATCGTTGCTACCTGGATTGCGGACACACCTTACATTGCCTATGCTGATGCCCATTCCGTTCATATACTGGATAGCCGCAGCCAAACCAATTACTTCGATCAGGTAGTGGTTACACTAGCCGCCACCATCAGCGATCTAGCGTATAGTAGTGATCTAGATAGCTTAGTGATTAGCACAACTGAAGAAACCCTGCGCTACCCTCTCACCGTCGACAAGTAGTCAGCCAGTGCAGCCTGCCAAGGACGTAACGGCGCTAATTTTGTATTCAAGAGCATGGAGTAAGTTGGACGCTTAGCTGGCCGAGGAAAGGCTGCGCTTGTGCATGCTTCCACGTGAACAGGTAATTTGGCCTGTTTAAAAATTTCTGTCGCAAACTCATACCAACTACAGCTGCCCGTATTAGTGAGATGATAGATGCCATAGGGCAGCGCTGGCTCGATAAACTGCCTGGTCGCTACTGCCAAATCGACTGCATAGGTAGGGCTACCATGCTGATCATTAACTACCTGGAGTTGCGATTTTTTTTTAGCTAAGGTCAGCATGGTATCTACAAAATTAATTCCATGTGCACCATATAACCAAGCGGTCCGAATAATATAATATTCCTTTAAGCCGGCTGCCCTAATGGCCTGCTCCCCGGCTAATTTAGTCTGACCATAATAATTTACTGGTTGATCCGGCTGGTCGGCTTCGTTGTAGCCAGTGGCTTTACTACCAGAAAAGATATAATCCGTACTGAAGTGTATGAGTGTACAACCATATTGTTTGGCGGCGGAGGCCAGGATACCAGGTGCCAAGCCGTTGCTACGCATTGCTAAATCTTGCTGGGTCTCACAATCGTCTACCTTGGTATAGGCCGCAGCATTGATGAGGTAGTCCGGTCGAATAGTTTGTAGGATCTGATCAATCGCGGATGCATTTGTAATATCAATCTCTCGGTGTGTAAATACATGTAGCGTTTGTTCGGACAGAGCCTGTTGCAAAGCCTGTCCTAACATGCCGTTACCACCCAATAATACTACTGTAGACATTGCTCTACCCAATCACGGTGGTCTTGAAACCAGTCAATGGTGCGACGTAAACCAGTGTTAATGCCTACACTTGGCTGCCAACCTAACTCGCGTTCAATTTTGCTGTAGTCCATCCCATAACGCAAATCATGGCCTGGTCGATCCTGCACAAACGTGATCATCTCGTCATACATCACCATCACTTGTACTAATGGTTTCGCCAAGGCTAGATTATCGAGTTCTGCTTTTCCGCCAATACAATAGGTCTCTCCAATCTTGCCCTGTAACAGAATCAGTTCAATCGCCCGACAGTGGTCTTCGACATACAACCAATCACGCACATTAACACCACTACCGTACACTGGGATGGGTTTACCCGCCATTAAATTCGTAATCGCCAGTGGAATAAATTTTTCTGGAAAATGCCACGGACCGTAGTTATTCGTACAATTACTGATCGTCACCGGCAAATCGTACGTCTCATGGTAGGCCCGCACAATATGATCAGAGGCCGCTTTTGAGGCTGCATACGGACTGCGTGGCTGGTAAGGTGTATCCTCATTAAACTTGGTTGTGGAATGTAATGGTAGTGTGCCAAATACTTCATCCGTCGAAATATGGTGAAAACGCTTGGAATACTCCAGCGCGGCTTGCAGGAGCACTTGCGTACCCAAGACATTAGTTTTTAAAAAAATTCCCGGTTCAGCAATCGACCGATCGACATGTGACTCGGCCGCAAAATGCACAACGACATCACACTCATATACCAGTGGGTTCACCACGATTGGATCACAAATATCCCCTTGTACAAAATGATAGTTTGGGGAATCCTGCACGGCCGCTAAGTTGGCTAGATTGCCGGCGTAGGTTAAGAGATCTAGATTAACAATCGAATCGGTTGGGTGTTGCTTCAGCCAATAGTGGATAAAATTTGAGCCAATAAAGCCCGCTCCACCAGTGACCAATAACTTCATATTAGCCTTTAGTTTGTTGCCAAATGTCTGCACCAAACTCATCCCAAGGCAAACGATACTCGTCACTGGCGACCGGATCGGCGGTAAACAGATTGTTGACTAAATAGACAATCAAAGCCGGCTTTTGCCACAGGTTAGCTGCTCCATGCGCCACTCCCCGCGGAATAAAAACCAGTTGTGCTTTACCGGCACCACAAACCAAACGCATCGTCGTGTCTTTGGTGGGAGACTGTTCGCGGATATCATGCATGGCAATCAACAAACGTTGGCTGGGTGGTACGAACCAAATATCATCTTGCTGCTGATGGATATGCCAGGCCTTGATGACACCAGGATCCAACTCGGAAATATTTAATTGCTTCAATTCAAAGTCTGGAAATTGCTCAAAGACGTGCTTCTGAAAACGCGCTACTTCCAAAAAATATCCACCATCATCATTAAATACTTTGATGTCAATGATCTTCACTCCATCGATTGGAGTAGCCGGCTGATAACTTTGTTTGCTTAGCGGTACGGTTTTGGCCATAGGTATTATGTGTTAGCTACTGGATGATATTTGAACTCGTAAGCAACTCGAGCCGCCGCAATCAAATGCTTCTCAAATTCGTCCGATATTGTATACGCTTCACGGTGGCGCATCTGCCGAAATTCTTCTGAATGTTTGCGCAATATTGATTTTAGATACACTTCAAAAATGGGCGTAAATTCAGTCGCATCAGGATTATAAATTTCATACCGATCCTTGCCCAAAAATTTAGCCCGTTCAGTCGCACTATCCGCTGGTTTTCGAATTGAATTCATCACCAACTCTGGAGAAGTAAGATCGAGCTGGCTAACCATGGCACGATCCATAACATGCAGTCCAACACTGGCGGTTAATTGCTCCGGTTTAGGCTGACTACCAGAGGGCTCAGGTAAGCGCACCTTATGTATGACATCGATTATTTTTTGACCAAGGCCAGCGACTGTATTTTTTTTCGTGCGAGTAAAAATAATGTTTAATTCATCGCCCCCTAAGCGACAGATAAAATCTGTTTCACGAAAGGTCTCGCGCAACAACGCTGCCAGTGGTTTTAAGATCTGAAAATCTACTGTAGCGTGATCGTAGGTTGCATTCAGTGCTTTAAAATCATCCAAGTCAATTTCAGCCCATACCATGACCTCCTCATCTTCACTCACTTCAACCTCTGGTGTTGCCAAAAATTGTTGCACTTCCACTTGTATCCGTTCAGCGACAAATTTTGGGCTATCAATTAAGCCAGTTAGCTCATCTGTGTTTTGGGTGCGCTCCGCTTCAGCCTCAATCAGTACTACCTTAGTGGCATGATCCAAAATACGCAATAAACTACGTTCAGTATGCTTTTCAGTCGCTATAAGGGTACCAGAAACAGTGGCCACGGCTTTTTCCAGCACCAGGAACTTATCCAATAGAGCAGGATCCATATCGGGTATTGGCTCATCGTTTTTCACCTTCAATTTATAAGCTTCCCATTCAAAAAAAGTGGCCAACATTTCGTCTGCTGATATAAAACCGTATTGATGTGCAATGGCTTCATTGGCTTTTTCCGTATCTGCACTTTCATCTTGAAAAAAACGTCTGACTTCTGCCTCATATATTTTGGCAACCTGTGCCTTCAATTCAGGGGCAATGCTAAGCGAGGACAGCTTTTCGACATTTTCAAACGCTGCCCGATAGAGTGGTCCTTCTACTTTGTGTCTTGGTTCTGGCATACTTGTTGACGTCTAAACTCGGCGGCTTTAAATAAACTTTCAAAAGTACCAGCATCTATCCACTCGCCCACTATGATACTGGCGGTCAGCACTCCTTTGGCTAGATATAGATTGTTTAAATCAGTAATTTCTAACTCTCCTCTGGAGGAAGGTTTTAATTGGCGAATAATGTCAAAGACATGCTCATCGTAAATATAAACACCGGTTTGCGCCAGATTACTTTTAGGCTTTTCCGGTTTTTCTTCAATTCCTAATACATGTTTGTTCTCATCCATTTCTACAACCCCAAAGCGCCGGGCATCATCTACTTCTTTCACAAAAATGTGGGCACCAGAGGTAAATTGCTGCACCGCCTCAGAAAAATCATGATCATAGATATTATCACCCAAAATCATCATGCAACTATCCTGGCCAACGAAGGTTTCAGCTAGAGACAAGGCTTGAGCCAAGCCAGCCGGTTTATCCTGAATTTCATAGGTAAAGCGGCAACCAAACTGTGTGCCCGAACCGAGTGCATTCAAATAATCACCCGCATGATCCGGTGCCACAATGAACAAAACCTCTCTGATACCAGCTTTAATTAAGGTCTGCAAAGGAAAAAAGACCATCGGTTGATCAAACACCGGGAGCAGTTGTTTACTAGTGACTTTGGTCAAAGGCGACAAGCGTGTACCGCTACCGCCAGCTAGAATAATCCCTTTCATCGCGAGAACTGTAACACAGACTTATCCATTTGTCCAGCGTCGATTTAGGTACCACCAGGCCAGTACGTTTACAATCCAAATCCAAGCCATTAGGCGTACCGGCCACAATACCGCCATAAAACCATTGAGAAGACTATCGGCTATATAGGCCAATAACAACCAAATGCTCAAGGCTACCAATGCATCTCGCCACAATTGTAATACTACTGCCTGATTTTTTTCCATAGATAGGATAGTGTAATGGGATGCTGCTGAGCAGTGATAGTGATGGAACGCACTTTTAGACCCAACGAGGTCGTCTCCAATCCTGGAGCCGAGACAATAAATTGCAACACATTGGGACGGCTCTGCTCAATGCCAGTTAAATCAAAGGTGGCACTAGCGGTTGTCCAGGTGCGTAGTCGCGTGGGCGGATCATAGTGTCCACTAATCACATAGTCTAACCCATCTGGATTGGTATATTGACTAATAGGACGTAGACCAAACCAAGGATCAAATGCTTCCGCACCCGGCAATGCAAAGTAAGAATCAGACAACACTAAGACATCATTGTTAGGAAAGGTAATGTCATGCGTATAATTACTAATTGGGTTAGTCCAGGTATACGGAGTATCTACTTTATTGATGTGAAGGACACGATCATAGGTAACCACATCGGCAACACCATAGGTATGTTTGGCAATTACGGTCAACCAATTACTGCCGGTATGTAACGTCGTTGGGGTAGTATTAAGGGTAATACCAGTAGCGCGATACTCTTCGGTACCGGCCAAGTTAATCGACTTGGCAACCACTAAGCGTTCTTGATCTGACTGAATCTGTGTGATGATGACATCATCGGTGGCATCAAACACGATCTGGTATACTCCAGCCGGGACATTGTCTAATTGCAGCGCCACCGTGCGTTCACCAGTGGCTATACCAGTAATCCCTAGCTCACCATCATCCGCTAAGGTTACTTCAGCCACTAATTTATCCTGCTGATATAAGAATAAGCGCACTGCATCGTCATCCGCGGAGTAATTGATGTCCGCCACGGTGAACTGAATAAATACGTTCTCATCTGCGGCATACGTGTAGAATTCATGACGACCGCGCAAGGTTGTTGTAATCGTACTACCAGTTTCGGTATTGGCCTGATAGTCCGGGTCAACATAAGCTAAATTAGGTGACACTAAATAACTCCCCCCTTTTGCCGTCGTAGGTGGGTTAGCTAAAAACTGCTCGATTGAAGTATAGGTAGAAGTGCGTTGTAAAAAAATGTATTGATCATTCTCCAGTCGAGACCAATCACTGTTATCGACTAACTTATTTTCTAGTGGCTGCATTCGATAATCAAATAGTGCTGGATCGTCAGATAGTTTAATACCGAGCTCTACTAACATCTGACTAGGATTTTGGTATTCCAGCTCAACCGTAACCTTGTCGTAGGCAC
Source organism: uncultured Gammaproteobacteria bacterium (assembly GCA_964611225.1). Classification (GTDB taxonomy): domain Bacteria; phylum Patescibacteriota; class Patescibacteriia; order UBA9570; family UBA9570; genus UBA9570. The sequence continues at coordinate 10,115 of CAZSXL010000007.1, read as the reverse complement.
CGGGCAATGTAACATCAGTATAAACAGGACCATTTACAATCCGCTGATAGGTTTCGCCGTTATTTTTATTTTGTTCGCGATCTAATGCTCTACCCGATGGCCCAAACAAAGAAATCGCTGACGGTTTGGTCTGAAAATAATATCGTAACTCTAAGGTGCCATCACCACCTAGGTACTCGTAGCCCGTCCACATAAAACTACCGACTACCGCTATCCCGAGCGCCAATCGATACCACTGCCTACCATTCCAAACAAGTTTCATCCTAAGCAGTATATCGGGCTTGCAAAAATGCCGCAATAGTGGTATAGTCTGGCTGTTTTATATGTATAGCATCGTCGTTCCCATTTATAACGAAGCCGGTAGTGTTTCTGAACTGCATCGCCGGATTGTAGCTGTGTTTGAAACTTTGCACGAGCCGTTTGAAGTGATCTTTGTGAATGATGGCAGTACGGATGATACTGCCAAACAGTTACAAACGTTGCGGCCGCTCACCATTATCACCTTCAGAAAAAACTTTGGTCAAACTGCCGCCATCGACGCGGGTATCAAGCAAGCCAGTGGTGATGTGGTCATTACGTTAGATGGTGACTTACAGAATCCACCGGAAGAGATTCCAAAACTACTGCGTTACATGACCGAGCACAATTTAGATGTGGTATCAGGCTGGAGAAAACACCGCCATGATAGTTTGATGAAGCGTTTTACTTCTCGTGGCGCCCATTGGTTGCGCTCCTTGTTTTTAAATGATGGCATTCATGATTCTGGCTGTACCCTAAAAGTTTATCGGCGCCACTGTTTTCAGGATGTGGATTTACACGGCGAAAGTCACCGCTTTATCCCAGCGATATTGAAGCTGAATGGGTTTTCAGTTGGTGAACTGGCGGTTGAACATCAAGCTCGCACAGTTGGCCATTCCAACTATAGTAGTAATCGCATTATTAAAGGCTTTGTGGATATGATTGGATTATGGTTTTGGCGCAACTATGCCCATCGCCCCCTACACTTGTTCGGTGGTGTAGGGGTTACTCTGGTTGGCTTAGGTGGTAGCTTGTTAGTGCTGTTAGCCATCGCCCGGCTAGTCTGGGAATATCCACTATCTACCAGTATCTGGCCACTAGTAGCGGTCTTAAGTATTTTAGCTGGTCTCCAATTATTTATTACGGGCTTGATCGCGGAGGTGCTAACTAAAACCTACTATAGCGAGGGCCGTAAACCATACACCATCAAATCGGTCGTCACGCATGATTAAACCAAACATCTTGGTGATTGCTCCGACACCATACTTCTCTGACCGTGGTTGTCATATTCGGATCTATGAAGAAACTAAGATTATCCAAAGTCTTGGTTACGCTGTCGCCATTGTAACTTATCCACTCGGTCGTGACTTTGGTACCGCTGCCATCTACCGCACTAAATCTTTGCCCTGGTATCATAAAACGACAGCTGGTCCAGCCTGGAGCAAACTGATCCTGGATATGCAGTTATTCTGGCTAGCCTATCGTTCAATTAAAAAACAACGACCCATATTAATCCATGCCCACCTCCATGAAAGTATGTGGCTGGCCTGGCTACTGAGCAAGCGTTTTCATATCCCAGTGGTATTAGATTTACAAAGCTCACTACCAGCTGAATTGATCAGTTACGGTGGCATCTGGAAATTACTGGCGCCACTGGCCACAGTCTATGAGCGCTGGGCCATATGGGTAGCTGATGTTGTCATTGCCAGTTCTGCTAAAGTGAGCCCCCAAGCTATTGTGGTTGCGGACGGAATTCCGGCTCGCGTGTCAACTGCTGTGACCAAACAGTATGATCTAGTCTACAGTGGCGGTATTGGTAAACCCAAAGGCACCGATCAATTATTTCAGGCCTTAGAGATCATCGCAAAGCAACAACCCATTACGGTACTGATTATTGCCCCGAATAAGCCCCAGCAGTTACCTACCTACATTACCTGGCTAGAGCACGTTCCGTATGAACAACTCTTGCCAGCTCTGGCTAAAGCCAAGATCGGGATTGAGTCTAAGCCACTACACTCTACAGAAGGTAGCGGAAAGTTATTGAACTACATTGCAGCCGACATTACACCAGTTACCCTGCCAGTGGATGAACCTACGGCCACCGGTTTGGCCCGTGACATCATGGCTGTACTAGCCGGTCAACCAGGCCGGCAGTTCAATGCTGTGACATGGGAAAGCAACGCTGCAATTTTAAAACAAGTTTATGCAACCGCACTCCGTTCGGCGTAACGCCACCATTTTAATTGTGACTGAATTTGCTACTCGGCTATTGATGTTTTTTATAGTGGTCGAGTTGGCTAATCGTTTAGGGGATAATCGGTTTGGACAATTGGCTTATGTCTTTGTCATCGCTAACTTGTGTGTAGTAATCGCAGATTTTGGTATTCATACCTACGTCACTCGGTTACTAGCTCGATCCTATGACCAATGGCTAACGCAACGCCAATCCATTATAGTTTTAAAACTACTCGGTTCCAGCGTCGCCTGGCTGTTAACCGTGTTGATTGTATCCGTTACTAGCCAAATGCCAACCGGCATCATTGTGGCTGGTGCGTTGGCCATTATCTTTACCAGTGGCCGCATGTTCAGTGAAGCGATTGCTCGTGGTCAACAGCAAATGCAACTGGAAGGTGCTAGTAAAACAATCCATACTACCATTCAGGCACTGGCTTTGATCATTGCACTCAGCCTTCAAGCGTCATTAACCACCATCGCTGTCGTCTATGCTGTCAGTGCCATCATCGGTTGGATCGGTAGTGTCTGGCTGGTACGACAACCATTGGTTCGATCCGTCAGCACAACGAACCTACCAGTTCGTACTATTTGGTTGGCTGTTTTGCCATTTGCTGCCAGTGTAGCCATTAATGCGCAATTTAACTATTTTGATTCCGCTGTGTTGGGCTGGCTTTATCCCAAGGAAGTCTTAGCCTGGTACACGGCAGCTTATAAACCCATTTTTTTTCTGACCGCGCTAGCTGGCTTGATCATTACCGCTTTTTTCCCACGCATTGTTGAATTATGGTCAAAGCAAGGTAAGGTTGGAGTACAACAAGCGCTACGTCGTTTGCTCACGATTACCATGGGTATTGGCTTACCGCTGGCGATCATTGGTAGTGTATTAGCGCCGTACTTATTTAGTTGGTTGTATCTTCCAGAATATGCCCCAGCTACTACGCCATTCATCATTTTACTCTGGAGCACAATAGGTATTTATTTTTGGGCTCCATTAGGAAACACGCTACAAGCCTGTGGCTATGAAAAACTATATACAAAAAACTTCATCATCACAGCAATACTGAATGTCCCTCTAAGCATTGGTTTGATCTGGCTATATGGCATGATTGGCGCGGCAGTAGCGACAGCTATTACACAATATACTTTATGCATTTTAATGTATCGTGACGTGAAAAAAACCATATGGAGCGCGTAGCGATTATTATCTTGAACTGGAATGGACTAGCCCTGACCAAAGTGTGTGTTGCTGGATTATTACAACATCATGTACCGGCTGATATTTATATTCTAGATAACGGCTCTGCACAAAACGAAGCACTTGCACTCAAGCAACACTTTCCGGCTATTCACATTGAACGATCTGAAGTTAATTTAGGATTTACCGGCGGTAACAATTATTGGCTCAAACGACTCCAGCCACAGTATCAGTATATGGTGTTACTGAATCAGGATACTGTAGTCACTGGGGACTTTATTACACCCATGCTCACGGTGATGGATGCACAATCAGACATCGCCGCCTGTGGGCCAACCGGTGGCAAAATTTCACTCTGGACTGGCAAGGTATATAGTGACCAAGGAAATGATTGTATTATCGGTTATTGTTGCATGATGCGCACTTCAGCCATTCAGAAAATTGGATTACTCACCGAACAATATTTTGCTTATTATGAAGAGGCTGACTGGTGTTGGCGCGCCAAGCAGCAGGGCCTGCGTTGTCATGTGGTATCCACCACGACCTTGCAACATCTCAAGAGTAGTTCTTATCGAACCTATTACAATGCCCGTAATATGGTCTGGTTCATGAAGCGGTTTGCTTCGCCACTGCGACTGAGCTGGTTTTTCTGCTATTATTTCAGTATCTTTTGGATCGAGCGCTTACGTAAGGGCTCAACCGTGCGTGACTTGTGGCGAGCCGCCTATGATGGCTGGACCAAGCATTTACCACCTTTATGAAATACTCCATTATCATCCCTGTCTATAACGATCTTAACTTACCAGCTTGCCTGGAAAGTTTAAGTAAGCTTCAAGGTGAGATTGAACATGAAGTGATTGTGGTAGAAAATAGTCAGACGGACTGGATTCAACCACTCGTTGAACAGTATCAGTTCATCTATACCACCGAACCCATTACCGGTTCGTATCAAGCCCGTAATACCGGCATTGCCTTGGCAACTGGAGAAATATTCGTTTTTACGGATTCAGACTGCGCAGTAGCACCGGACTGGTTGCAGCGCATTGATCAAACCTTAGCCGATGATAGCATCGCTGGAGTGATGGGCTATTCCGCCGGAGCGCCGAGCACCCGAGTAGCGGCGCTTGAACAATTGATGTATGAAGCGAACATCGCCGCCTTCACCAAACTACCAGCTTTGCGCCGAGTCGATACGCGCAATCTAGCCATTCGTCGCAGTGTCTGTACACGCATCGGTCAGTTTATGCGCGACCTCCAGTACGGTGGCGACATGGAATTCGGTGCCCGCGCCCATGCGGCTCGTCTCAGAATTGTTTATCATCCCGAAATGGTGGTGGTGCATCATAACGCTAAACGCCTGGATACATTATTGGTCAAGCGGGTAAGACAAAATTTTGGCAACATGCAGATCGTCCAAAAATACGATCGCGAGTATATCCAGAAGTATTTCCCGCATTTATTACGTTACCAAGCTACTTGGCAAAACCGTTGGCGCTATTATAGTTATTATTTGTTACTGTGGCCGCAACGTTACTTAGCTGATTGGATCGTAGGCATCCTACCGCTGCGCCTAGGCTATACCTATTTTAAAGCCGTGAATGTCTTGGCGATGCGCTTAGGCCAATTAAGTTTCGTGTTGGGCAAAACGGTATGGTAAGCGTCCTGGTGTTATCGTGGAATGCCCAGGATGAAATTTTGGCCTGTGTACGATCACTGCAGTCAGCCCTGGCGCAGATTGAACATGAAATTATTGTGATTGAAAATGCATCAGCGGATGGCAGCGCTGCGGCGCTAGAAAAAGTTCCAGGCATTCGACTGATTAAGAATCATACGAACCTGGGTTACGCGGGCGGAAATAATCAAGCTTATGCCTTAGCTAAGGGTGATCTCATTTGGCTATTGAACCAAGATACGATCGTGAATGCTGACGCTGCTAATGCTATGGTTCAGTGGCTACAACAACACCCAGATTATGCTGGTGCTACAGTAAAGTTACTGAATCCGGATGGATCGACGCAATACTACATGCATCGCCGCTTACCCCGTTGGTATATGATTCCACTGGCGCTACTGCACAAACGATTTAGCTGGTTCCGCCCAGCCAGTGTGCAACGCTATCTGTATCTGGATAAAGATTTCAAGACAGATTTTGATATCGAACAGGCGGCTGGCTCGTGTATTCTATTGCGTAGCAGCGCCATTGAGCAATTGGGTTACTTGTTTGATGCTGAGCGTTTCCCGTTGTACTACAATGACGTTGATCTGTGCCGACGCTTACATGATCACGGTTTAACCATGCGCTGCCTGTGTAGCCAACAGATCACGCACCTGAAAGGAACCAGTATACGCAAACTACCCAAGCTGCAGAACATTCAAATCTATCTGCGTGCCTTGTGGTACTATTTTGTTAAGTGATAGACCAGTACTCCAGTGTCCGCGAGCCTGCCAACATACTCGTAGTGTTTAGCGATGTAGCTCTTGATGTTGTCGCGTAAATGTCGTTGATGGGTTGCGTTATACACTACCCAGCTACCGCCAGTACCGCGCGCCGCCAAAGCTTTAAACTCAGGTAGGGTCAAACTCTTATAACCACCCAGTGTCATAATCGGTACGGTACGATCTGGCCAATAGTAATAACGCGGACCTTGCATCAATACTACTTCACCGGGCTGAACCTGGTCTGCCACGTAGGCATAAGCACTACGCATATCTGCATACCCGAGTGCAGTAGCTGATTGATCAGCATAGGCAGTGCGATTAAGCCAGTTTGTTCCTGGAACACCAGTAAACGATAACCATGGGCCAGTGAAAAAAGCCAACAACAAAACTAAACCGAAACGAAACCAGTTTGGTTGCGGTAATAATGCAAACAAAAACCGCAATGTTGCAAAAGCTCCCACCACAGTGAGTAGTGTGATCAGTGGTGTCACGATACTGATGTAGCGTTGCGCATCCCAGCGGTGACTAAAAAAAGTGAAGTATAATAACACAGTCAAACTAAGCACTGCACTGTACCCTAAGAACCCACGGACTTGCTTTAGGGCAATAACACTGCCAATGATACAGAACCCAGCGGCAAAAATCGGTAAGCGCCAATTGACAAATAACTCGAGCAGGTAAGACCAATGCGGCTGCGTGCGCACGATGATGGCATCGAGCGGTATCACGTTGACACCAAGCACAGTGAGCCCAACTGCAGCAATACCGCCGATACCGCCTACTATCCATAACAACGTCCAGGATCGATCGACTGCCTGACGCGTGACCGCAAATGCCACTACCCGCACAGTGGCGTATAAACCGATGGCAGCCACCAAGGCCAGAGCCAGTTCTTTAAAAATGATCATGGACACAGCCAATAGAGCGCTACTGGCTAGGCCATAGCCCAGCCGCTTCCGCCAATGGTGCGCTTCCATGCACTGATAGACGCACCACGCCAAGGCAACACTAAATACCATCAGCATGCTATACATGCGCACATAGCGTGATAAGCCAATACTAAAATTATCAAACGCTAATACGACACCCGTTAGATAGGCTAACGCTGGATGTTTAAGTATCTTTAATAAGCCGATCATCACTACGGGAATCAGCACAATACCCCATAGGGCCGCTGGTAGACGAGCTGAGGACTCAGTTTCACCTAGTACGCTAATGCTGCCAGCTACTTGGTAAATAAACAACTTGGCGCGGTCATACGGTTTTCCAGCTGACTCGGTATAGTAATCGTAGCGCACCCACTCCCCTAATTTGAGTTGACCAACCGCGGTTTCGAATTGATAGTACTCATCATTATACAAATTCACCGTGCCCAAATGCGGTAAGCGCAACCAAGCAGCGAGTAGCGTAATGGCTACGATCAGACTAATCTTCACTACTAGACTTTTCATCAGATTTCAAGTATAATCGAGCGGTTAAACTATGGCAAGACGAATCGCAGTGATCGGTTTAGACGGTGCCACCTTCGAGTTATTAGACCAGCTGATGAACCGAGGTGATATGCCAAATTTGCAGCGTATCTGTCGTGAAGGCGTGCGCGCTCCTTTGCGTTCTACCATGCCGCCCTATACAGCCCCGGCCTGGACAACCTTTGCCACTGGTGTAAACCCCGGCAAACATGGTTGTTATGATTTTCTATTACCGACCGCTGATCTGGAACAGTTCGATTTGTGTAACAGTACCCATATTCAAGTACCGACCATCTACGAACTGCTGCATCAGGCTGGTAAACGTTCCATTCTAGTGAACCTGCCAAATTCATTCCCGCCGAAGTTACCCACACCAACCATCACGGACATGCTCACCATTGGAGACCAGTGTGTCTTTCCACAATCTTTATTAGACACCTATCCCAGCTTACAGCAATACCGCTTGGCTCCCAATGAAGAGTTGCAGGTGAAAGGTAAGCTCACCGAGTACGTGGATGATATTATTGCCGTGGAACAAGGCCATATGGCTGGTGTTAAAGACTTATGGCAACAAGAACCATGGGATCTGTTTTACTACTTGTTTTCATCCACAGACTGGATCTCACATGCTATGTATAGCAAATTGCTAGATGGTTCATTTCCGAAGGCCTATGAGTTATTTCGCTACATTGATGCACAATTAGGCTGGTTCATGGATCACCTGCCCGCCGATACCCATCTCTATCTATTATCGGATCATGGGTTTAAAGTCTATCAGCATACCTTTTATTTTAATAAGTGGTTAGAACAACAAGGTTACCTTACCACTAAGTCGGCACCAGCTGAACACTTCCACCAAAACATCAGTAAGCAAGATGAACAAAAGAGTCAGCTGCAGAATACCAAGCGTTTTCAGGTTAGTGTCAGTGGGAAGATGTTAAAACTGTTAGCTGTGGTGAAACCGGTGGAGCGGTTAGCGCGCTGGTTTTATCATCGCGTAGCTAAGCCCTTTTTACCGATCAAGTTTAATCTGGATGTGACGATCGATTTTGAGAACACTACCGTCTGTTTTCCTAAGGGGCGCACCATGACAGCGATTTACATCAATGATGGCCGCAAATACAAACAAGGCAAACCGATGACGGATGTGGAATATATCGCTTTGCGTAACGAAGTTAAAAACAGGTTAGAAAACTTGCGCGGACCAGATGGTCAAGTGATTACTCCCAAGGTGTACACCAAAGAAGAAATTTATGGCACTGCCACACCGGAACGCTGCCCAGATCTATTTTATGAATTTGGCGACTATTGGTTTGTAGGTCAATTTCATTCCAGTGAACTATTTGTGGATGAAGTCTCTAGCAAACATGGTCCAGTAGGTATGTTTGCGGCCTGGGGGCAAGATATTGCTGTACAACAACTGCCAGAGCAGCCGATTGCCAGTATTATGCCTACCTTACTACACGATTTAAACCAAGCCCTGCCACCCGATTTAGATGGTACTGTACTGCCCATCTTTAAAACCACTCGCCCGGTGCGCTATACCACCGAACATCAGCAGCTGGATAGTTTATTAAGTTCAGTTGATATTTAATTATGGACCCACGCACGTTAGTCATTGGTTTAGATGGAACGACCTTTCGGATTTTAGATCCATTGTTAGCGCAAGGTAAATTGCCCAACTTAAAACGCTTAATTGACCGCGGAGTGCGTGGCACTTTACTATCAACCAAGCCACCCGTCACCGTACCAGCTTGGACTACCTTTGCCACTGGTGTGCATCCCGGTAAACATGGCTGTTACGATTTTTTCCTCCCGGGCAAAAGCATTCGTGATTTTCGTCCGGCCACCAGTACTGAAATAAAAGTACCGACCTTTTACGAACTATTGCACCAAGCCGGTAAAAAAACGATCCTAGTCAACCTGCCCAATTCCTATCCACCGCGGATACCGGACCAAACCATCATTACCGACTTCATGACCTATGGCGAGGATTATATTTTTCCAGCTTCCTTGCTGACCAAGTATCCCAGCCTTCGTAACTACAAATTGAGCCCAGATGAATCACTCAAGCTGACCAAATCGTTGCCAGAATATATTCAGCACATTGTGGATATTGAACGCGATCGCGTTACAGCGGTTAAGGAGCTGCTGCTTGGCGAAGATTGGGATCTATTCTTTTTCTTATTTTCCTCGACTGACTGGGTATCCCATTTGGCCTTTGCCGATATGGTGCACAGTAAAGAGCCAACTGCGATGCAGGTGTTTGATTTGGTCGATGCGTTTTTTGGCTGGGTGGAAAAACATCTGCCTGCTGACACGACGATCTATATCTTGTCGGATCATGGCTTTACCTATTACACAGAACTGTTTTATATCAACCGCTGGCTGGAACAAGAGGGGTATTTAACCACTACCACCGGTGCAGGTAAATTTGAAGAAAACGCCACAGCGCGACGGCGCAGTTTGGAAGCCGCCCGGTCTAAAAAACGCTTACGGATTCGTTTAAACAAACGCCAGTTAAAAACCTTGTTCTTCCACCCGGCGATTGAACGCGCGGCCGCCAATGTGGCCCTGAACGGCTTTGACGCCAGCCGCGCCACCATGACCGCCGCCGACGTGAATGCCTCGCTGCGGCAGTTCATCGCCGAAGGCCGCACTTTTGACGCCATCGTGCTCGACCCGCCAAAGGTTGCTCCCACAGCCGCCCACGCCCGCCGCCCCGCGCCCGCAGCACAGGACCCACACCCGCTGGCGCC
>CAZSXL010000006.1:0-17005 GCA_964611225.1 uncultured Gammaproteobacteria bacterium | reverse complement strand
AAAAACTGATCAAAGAACTGAAGACGATTTTGTCCGATCGCAAACACATTCAAGCGGTGGTCAAACAAGAAACTACCGAGCTGAAAGAAAAGTTTGGCGATGAGCGTCGCACCGAAATTGTGCCGCAAGCGATTGGCTCCTTCAGCCAAGAGGATCTGATTCCCAAGGAAGCCGCCATCATCATGATTACGCGTGACGGCTATATTAAGCGTTTAGCCGAAGATACTTTCAAACAACAACAGCGTGGTGGTAAAGGCATTATCGGTCTCACTGCGAAAGAAGAGGATAGTGTGGATCAATTGTTCTCTACCAATACCCATGCCAACATTCTGTTCTTTACCTCCCGTGGTCGTGTCTTCCAATTAAAAGCCTATGAAGTGCCAGCCGCTTCCCGCACCGCCAAAGGCCAAGCCGTGGTCAACTTCCTGCAACTGAGTCCGGAAGAAAAGGTAACGTCGGCCTTAAGTTGTGATGATATCAAATCATCTGGTTATAAATTCCTAGTGATGGTAACCAGTAACGGCACCATCAAGAAAACCAAATTAGATGCCTTTGAAAATGTCCGTCGTTCTGGTTTGATTGCGATCACGTTGAAAGGTAAAGATGCTCTGGAGTGGGTCAAACCATCTACCGGTAACGATCAGGTGATTTTAGCGACTGACAATGGTCAATCGATTCGCTTCAAAGAAAGTGATGTCAGGGATATGGGCCGCACTGCTGGTGGAGTCCGTGGGATCAAATTGCGTCAGAATGATTCTGTAGTGGGTATGGATATCGTCAGCCAATCCGCTTTGAAGAATGCTGAGCTGTGTATTGTGATGCGCAATGGTTATGGGAAACGCACCGATCTAAAATCGTACAAAGTCCAAAATCGTGGTGGCTCTGGCATTAAGACTGCCAAGATCACCGATAAAACGGGTAAGATTGTACTCGGATTTGTAGTGACAGAAGCCCAATCCACCAGTGACTTGTTGATTATCTCCAAACAAGGTCAAGTGATTCGTTTACCGCTGAAGAGCGTACCTATCATTAGTCGCGACACCCAAGGTGTACGCCTGATGCGGTTCAAGGTTGAGAAGGATCAAGTGGCCAGCGTAGCGCACTTATAACTTCGTCTTAAACGCTTTCCATTTGGTGTACGCTGAACACCCTTTGGTGTTGCAAGCTTTTACCCGGAACTGGTAACGCGTATCGGCTTTTAAGTCTTTTAGTTTCTTTTGTAAGGTCGTGACGTTTTTATACTTAGTCCATTTGGAAGTCTTCTTAACGCCATGTTTACGTAGCTGCACTTTATATTTCGTTACCTCACCAATACTGGGTGCCTTCCAGGTCAGCTTGGCAGTACTAGCAGTAATTTTTTTGGCTTTCAAGCTTTTGGCTGTACTTGGTGCAACCGCTTTGACGCCAGCAATCGCAAAGGTAGAAAAGTGATCAGTAGTCACTGTGACTGTGTTATTCTCCGTATCAATCGTGTAGCCTTGATCAGTCACAGCTAGTGCACCATCGTTATAGGTATAGCCACCACTTAGATCAGCTTCCGACAGGCCATACTTCTCTAACATCGTTGGAGTGTAGGCAAACTTAATCGTAATATCACCATTAAATGAACCAGTAATTTGGCGGTTGTTACTATCACGCGCCGTTAACTCAATAGCGGGACCAGCGGCCAGACCGTCTTGACTAGCAATGTCAGTAGTCATACTAGCAGTGATCGTTACATTTCCTGTGTTGTCTAAGGCATTAGCTGGGACAAATACTTCAGTACCGTCTGGTAGTGAGAACGTGCTATCACTGGTGGCACTAAACTGTACAACCAAGTTATCAAAGTTATCGTCGGCCGACGCAACCGCTGCATTCACTGATTCCGTGTCCCCCGACTGCACGGTGGCAACCACATCGTCAGCAGATACTTTAACTTTATCATCAGACACTACGCGACAACCATAAGACCAATCACCAGCCAACACCGGCAAACTAGCCTTACCAGTATCATCATTAATATCGGCTGTCACATAGACACCATCAGCATTGTAGGCATAGCAACTACCAGACTCGACATCCACTGCCGCAATGCCACTAGTGGCAGTAGCCGTTGGTGTTACTTTTAAGGTGGCTGTGCTGTCTTGTAATTGTAAGTCGTGATCAATATCTGTACCACCACTCATGGTGACGGATTCATCACCACTAGGTAAGTTAGAGCCATCTTCTACTGCACTGTTTAAGACACATTTGCCATTGACTGTATCTAAGGCGTACGCTCCAGCTGTATCCGTGGTCGTTTTAAATTCAAAGCTCTTACCACTATTGGTCGTACAGGTGGCTTTGACGGCTGCACCACTAACAGCATTATCATCTGCATTGGTGACCACACCACTAATCGTGCCAGCTGTTTCGTAGACAGTTAAGGTTACACTCTCACTATCACCATCGGCCAACGTTATCTGCGTCGGATTATTATAATCTGTGGCATAACCACCGCCCATCACGTAGGCTCGTAACGTATAGGTACCTGCTAAAGCCCCAACATCCACTGCCCCGCCCATACTATACCCACTTAAACTAGTGCCGTCTGGCGACTCACCAAACACTCCAAAGCGTACATTATTCAAGGCATTACCATCCTGATCTACTAGGTTCACTGTCAATGTTGCATTGTAAGCACTCAAGATAATTTCTCCAGCCTCGGTCTCGGCACCAGCCATGGTAAAGGTTGGTGCAGCCGACACGTAGCCAGTAACATTAGCTAGGCATTGAAAATCCCCATCCGGCAGGGTAAAGCTAACGGCCCCATCCTCCATAAATCCAAAATACATTTCGGATGGTTCATACAACGCCTCAGGCGGTTTACAAAATACATAGCCCGATTCAGCCACTGCATTTCCATCCACATCGACAGTCGTGATATTTAAACTATTATCTGCTGCCGGCAGGGCAATATCCTGATTAGCCACTGTTTCGCCTGCACTGACTACAATATTTTTCAGAGCCGTATTGGCATACCCAGTACTTTCCGCTTTCACCGTATACGTACCAGGAATCACACCAACAGAATAGGTACCATCCGATTCACCGAACATAAAACGCATTGAGGCAGATGAGTAAACAAGTGTCCGGGGAGCGTCAATCACCGCTCCCGTAGCAGCCGAGGTGATTGTACCCGTGATAAAAGATGTGTACTCAGCCAGTTGGATAGCTATTTCATTCGTGTTGCCATCTGTGCTAACACCACTCGCTGAAAGGGTCACCGTAGTTTCTGGTAGGTAGTAGGCTGTTTCTGATGAGCCAATATAGCCATTGATGATGTAGGTGCCATAAAATACCCCAAACTCAACTTGGCCAGCACTATCGGTGGCGCCACTAAACTCTCGACCGGCACTATCCGTCATATAGACATAAATACTCTCTGCGGCTGAACCATCTGGGTTGGTTACCGTCAACGCTACATTGGTATCCAGCGCACTAGCCGTCAAGGTGACCCCCTCGGTTTTTGCCTCAGTTGTGGATGCAAAAGTAAAATAGCGTGTTTCGGCATAGTATTCACTACTAGACAACCAGACACCGCAGTTTCCATTGGCCATATTCAGTAATTCGGCAGTACCATCTAGAATAGTAGTAGCCGTAGAATAAGACATACCACAATACCCGTAGACAATTTCTCCTGATACGGCCGTACCGTTTTCATCCGTCACTGTAACCGTAACCGTGTTATCGCCCGTAACTGCATCACTACCACCACCAAAATCACCACTGTCCTCGTCACCAAAACCACCGCTATCACCTTCGTCACCACCACCGCTGCCACCCGTAATACTAGTAGTGGCCGTTTCTGTCAGTCCACTAGATAAGCCGCTGGTGCCTTGGGTAGTCACTGTTAACGTAGCGGTGCCAGCTGCTGCTGGATTCGTAATACCACTAATCGTGATGGTTTGTGTACCCGCTGCTGCAAAGGCGGACGTTGTAAATAAAAGTATTTTAGAACTGCCAGCTGTCTGCGTACTACCACTACCAGTCAGACTACTAGAGGTAATACTGCTATTCACTACGTTATCTAAATTAAAAGTTCCAGAATTACTAGATAACGTAATGGCAATAACAGACGCATCAAACATAAAGGTATTGGTCGTAAAGTTCACTGTTGCAGTCACGCCAGTGGCAGAAGCTACTGTTGAACTTAGTGCTACCGTTACCGAACCGTCCGTAATTCTTGTATCATCGGCTTGAGCAGCTGATGTATACCCAAAAGACAACACGACTATTACTCCGATGAGTAGTGTCGTGATTAATTTTCCTCCACGCATATTTTTTGTATCAAAAAATAAATACTAACTAATATTAGTAGTATACCGAGTAGAGCCGTTGCATGCAACGGCTCTACTCATACGGTCCTAATACTGCATAATGTTTAAAAAATTGGTTACATCTAAGCTAGCACCACCCACCAATAATCCATTCACGTCTGGTTGAGCCATCAAACTACTAGCATTATCGACTGTCACCGATCCACCATAGATAATACGCACAGATTCTCCGACTAATTTACGTATAGCAGTGTGTACCTCTTGAGCATGTTCAGGAGTAGCCGCTTTGCCAGTGCCAATTGCCCAAACAGGTTCGTAAGCAATAACAATATCTTTACCTACCAAAGCTGGTGTCACTTCATCTATCGAACGCACACACACAATAGGTGTTAAGCCATGTGCTAGTGCGACAGTTACTTTTTTGGCAACGGTTTCATCTGTCTCGCCAAATAGTTGTCGTCGTTCAGAATGACCAATCAACACATAACTACAGCCTAATTCCTTAAGCATGCTAGCAGATACTTCTCCAGTAAACGCCCCGCTCTCCTCCCAATGCATATTTTGTGCACCATAGACTAACCCACTATTCTTAAAGGCAAACAAGCTAGTAAATGAAGGGCAAATAACTAGTTCTCTATCACCTAGTAATTCTGTAGACTTCAGCGTCTTCAAAAATTCAGCGGCCTCAGCGATCCCATGATTCATCTTCCAATTGGCGACTAGCAACGGTTTGAGCATAGACAATATTATATACCACAGGCGGCTTTAATGATATCGGCACCGGCCTTGGCTTGGGCACGCGATAATACCAGTGGTGGTGACAAATATAAGGTGCAGAGGTCGGTAAATTCAACCAGCAACCCGCGGCGATAACATTTTAAAGCAATTTGCGGTGCTAATGGTAATTTAAACTGAATCGCAATTAACAAACCTTGGCCGCGCAGCATTTTTACCTTGCGCAAGGTCAACAATGGCTGGAGCTGTGCCAATAAATAAGCACCCACTGAAGCTGAATTGGCCACTAATTTTTGTTCCTGAATCAAACGCAGGTTTTCTAAGGTCGCCACACAATCCGTTAAGCGCCAGCCAAACGTACTGTAGTGTGGAATACGTTTGGATTTTTTATAAACTGCCTCTGTTACCAGGGTTGCTCCCAACGTAGCGTAGCCGCCGGTTAAGGCTTTTCCTAACGTAATAATGTCTGGTTGTAAGCCCCATAGTTCACTAGCAAATAAAGTACCACAGCGCCCAATGCCACAGGCGACTTCATCCATTACTAACAAGACCCCATAACGGCGGCATAATTTCTGTACTTGTGGGAAAAAGTCAGCTGGTGGAATATAGCAACCGGCGTTGGTCCAGACTGGTTCAGTCAGTACGGCGGCTACATCCCGTTTGTGCCGCAAGCGTTGCTCTAGTTGCACCAATACTTTAGCAGCTAAGTCAGCGCTAGTTGGCAATGGTACCGTTTCACCACCCGTGATGCCAGGCTGCATACCGCGCGTTAAGGCACTGCCCACCGAAGCTGCTCCATAGGTGTGCCCATGATAAACCTCATCAAACGATATAATAACTTTTTTACCGGTGGCCACCCGAGCGCATTTCATCGCCATTTCGACTGCTTCTGACCCACTGGTCACCCGATACACCCGCGACATTTTGCCAGGGGCTAACTTGATTAAGGTCTGAGCTAGCCTTTCTTGTGGTTCTAAAATAAAGCTGGCAACGGTAAAAAACTGTTCCTGCACTTGTTGGCTGATCGCTTTGGCCATGGCTGCATTCCCCCAACCAACGGTACCAACACACCAACCTCCCATGAAATCTAGATAGCGCCGGTCATGGTTATCATACAGGTAACAACCCTTCCCCCGGATAATGGTAATGGGGACCCGTTGATGGTTCGCAATGGCATAATGCATACTGTTGACAGTATAACATACATGGTCTAGAGTACGGCCTATGCCAGTACCAAAACAACGTCTAGCTAGTCGTCGTGGTCGCACCCGTGCTTCCCATCATGGCTTAGCGAAAGTAGCCACAGTCGAATGTGCCAAGTGTCATCAGCCAACGCTGCCACACCGGGCTTGTCCATCCTGTGGCGCCTATCGCGGCCGTAATGTTAGGACTACACAAACGCAGGCAGAGAAAAAATCTGAGGTAGCACCTGCTAGCAAAGTCTAATACTTATGGCCAATCGCCATCTTGCCCGTACTATCGCCCTGCAAACGCTGTACGAATGGGATTTTAATAATCAGCACGGCAATCCGGCAGAATTAATCAAGCGCAATGTTGAAGAATTTGCACCGGAATTTGATGACCAGCAATTCAGCGAACAGCTGGTAAAACATGTGCAGGAAAATTTAGCCAAACTCGATGCGGTTATCCGTGAGTACGCACCCGAATGGCCATTAGAACAAATTACGGTAGTCGACCGTAATGTTCTGCGCATCGGCATCTATGAACTGCAATATGATAAAGAGATCCCTCCGAAAGTAGCTATTAACGAGGCGATTGAGTTAGCCAAAACCTTTGGCGGACCCTCCAGCGGCAAATTCATTAATGGCGTACTCGGCACTATTTATAAACAAATGGAAGCAACTAACTCTCATGCCAACCACAACGCTTGAACCACGCTTTACGAAAGACTTAACCAGCATTGAAGAGAAGCTGGGTGTCGTTTTTAAGAATAAAGATTTACTCATCCAGGCCTTAGTGCACCGGTCTTTCCTGAATGAAAACCGGGATTTTCCATTAGGCCATAATGAGCGCTTAGAATTTTTAGGTGACGCTGTGCTGGAACTGGTGGTCACCGATTATCTCTATACCCATTATGATAACCCCGAGGGTGAACTAACCAACTGGCGGGCTAGTTTAGTGAACTCTAATATGTTATCGACCTTAACCAGTGAACTGCAGATTGAAGACTTACTCTATTTATCGCGCGGTGAGCAACGGGATACCAGTGGAAAGGCGCGCCTGAAAATTTTAGCCAATGTATTTGAATCCCTAGTTGGGGCAGTCTATCTAGAGCATGGCTATGAAGCTGCCAAAAACTTTATTATGGCTCGTTTGTTAGTGAAACTAGATTACATATTACAAAATAAGCTCTACTTAGACCCTAAAACCTACTTCCAAGAGCAAGCCCAAGAAAAAACCAATATCACTCCAACCTATCGAGTATTGAGTGAAGTGGGTCCGGATCATGACAAAACCTTTACTATTGGGATCTATTTAGACACCGAGCAAGTGGCTACTGGCACTGGTTCATCCAAACAAGCCGCCCAAGTTTCCGCCGCTCACAACGCCATCAAGGTTAAGGGTTGGTGACACTACACCATCCCCCTGCCCCCTTCCTATCCTAGGAAAGGGGGTTAGATCAACTACAAACCCATGGAGGGGGTGTTGGCGACGAAACTTGTACCCTAGTTTTCTAGACCGGATAGCCTGCCATAGGATTTGTTCAGTATAACCCCTTTCCTAAAATAGGAAGGGGTGGCCTGAGTTGCGAAGGCCGGGGATGGTGTTGTTGTCAGCCTATTGTAAAATCAGTATACTAGTGAAGATGTATTTACAAAAACTGGTCATTTCTGGCTTCAAATCCTTTGCGGAATCCACTACCTTCACCTTTGATGCTCCCTATGTAGCCATCGTTGGTCCCAATGGGTCTGGCAAAACCAATGTGTCAGATGCCATGCGTTGGGTAATGGGTGAACAATCACTCAAGCTGATGCGTATGAAGCATCATAGTGACGCCATTTTTGCCGGTTCAGCCAGCCGCACCAGATTAGGGTTGGCTCAAGTTGACCTCTACATTAATAACAAAGACCACCGCTTACCGCTTGAATATGACGAAGTGGTGCTGTCTCGCCGCCTAGCGCGTGACAATGAGACCGAATACCTGATCAACAAACAAAAGGTGCGTTTGCAGGATATTATTTTGCTATTGGCACAAGCCAATTTTGGTCAGAAAAGTTACGGCGTCATCGGCCAAGGAATGATTACCGATATCTTGAATGCTAACCCACAAGATCGCAAAAACTTTTTCGATGAAGCCACCGGAGTAAAAGAGTTCCAAATTAAACGCGATCAAGCCATCAACAAACTGATCCGTACGGAAGATAATTTAGTACGGGTGGAAGATGTCTTGCGCGAAATTGAACCACGCGTGCAATCGTTATCGCGTCAAGTCAAAAAACTAGAGAAGCGCCAAGAGGTAGCCGGAAAACTCGCTAGCGTGCAAACAACCTATTACGGTTCGTTACTATTAGAACTGACCAACACCCTGAAAGCGTTAGCGACCCAAAAAAATACCATCACGGGTGACCACGATACGACCCACGGTAAATTAGCGGCTGTGGAAACCGCCATTGATCAAATCGGTAAAGAACAATCGCGCACCGAATTGTACCACCGCTTACAACAAGAATACCAACGTGTCTTAGGACAAAAAAACCATCTGCTGAAGGAGCAAGCGATCATTCAAGGTCGTTTAGAGGTGGAACAGGAACGCAATGGTGAAATTGACTTACTGTGGTTGAAGCGGCGTGGTGATGATGTGCACAATCGCTTAACCGCCGCTGAACAAGACCGCACCATTACTACCGAAGCTGCCACACATCAGGCTACACAACTACGTAAACTGGATAGCGCCATGTCTGATGTGCAACGTGAGCTCACTAAATTACAAGCTGAACTTACCCAAGCCAATACGGGTTTGCTGCATATTTCTGAAACCATGACAGTGCCAGAAATCAAACAACAGTTGACTAACTTATTTCAACGCCAAGAACAGTTTTTACGGGAACTACTAGAGACTAATAATTTGGAACGGTTCAAATCTGTGCAGCAACAGGCCCAGGGTATTACCGAGGCGTTGGCTGACTTGTTGGATAAACTGCATGAAGACCGGGCTGAGGATATTGCCCTACAAAAACGCTTAGTCGTTTCTGTGGAACAACGCATCAAAACCACTACCGCGTTGAAAGAAAAATTACTGAATGAGCACACTAGTTTACGGATCACGATTGAAGGTCACAAACAAAAAACCGCTCTTTTAACCCAAACGATTGAAGCTTTAAATAGTGAGTGGAAACAACTACAAAAAGAAATCACCGCTCAAGAACAGACACTAGTAAAGACCGGTAAAGATTCTGGCCAACTGGCTGGTTACCGCCAAAAAAGCCAGCACTTGATTGCTTCCCTAGAACAGATTGAGGAAGAGTTACGCACCAAGCAAACTTCGATGGATGAGTTCAACCAAACAGAAGAAGCCAAAAAACAACGCTTATTAGAACTACAAACCCAGGCTCGGCAAATTCAAACCACTTTGAACCAACTATCGAATCGGTTGCAAGGCGTCGACATTGAAATGACCAAAGCGGAAACCAAGCGTGAGACCCTGTTAGCTGAACTAGCCCGTGAAGTGAGCGCCGAAACACAGACGGCGGTAATGGAATGGAACCATGTTCAGTCCAATCATGATGCGTTGCTGATTCAAATTGAACAACTGAAACATCAATTAGAATTAATTGGTGGTATCGATCCGGAAATTGTTAAAGAGTATCAAGATACCAAAGAACGGTTTGATTTTCTATCGACGCAAAGTAAAGATTTACGTGACACCATCACCTCACTCGAACAGATTATTGATGAACTAGATATTACTATCAAGCATCAGTTTGATAAATCGTTTAAAGCCATTAACAAAAACTTCGGTCACTACTTTACAGTCTTGTTTGGCGGCGGTGAAGCTAAGTTGGAGATGCTGATCACGGAGGAGACTGGAATCGCTGAGAACACTGAAGTAAAATCTGAAGACGCTGAAAAGGGAATCACAGAAAATGCTGAAACAAAGTCAGAAGTCGCAGCAAAGAGTCTAACACCAATATCATTAGGTAAACGTAAAAAGAAACAACGCATTGTGTCTGGCATTGAGATTATTGCGCATCCACCAGGCAAAAAACTATCTACAATTCATGCCCTATCTGGTGGCGAAAAATCCTTAACGTCGATTGCACTGCTCTGCTCGATTATTGGAGCCAATACCCCTCCATTCGTAGTCATGGATGAAGTCGAAGCAGCTTTAGATGAGGCTAATTCGGAAAAATTTGCTGCTATTATCAAACACCTGGCTGATAAAACCCAGTTTGTAGTCATCACCCATAACCGTGCCACCATGCAACAGGCTGAAGTACTGTATGGCGTTACCATGAAGCCAGATGGTACCAGTAAAATTCTATCGGTCAAACTAACTGAAGCGGAAAAGCTGTTAAATTAACCAACCCTACTTTTTTCGTTCGATCGTTTCTAAAATGTTAAACAGAATCACTGTAAAGATGATATAGTAACTGGCACAGATTGCTGCCAACCAAGCGCTAAAGACATTGAACCAAAACGTGGTGGGCAATCCCCAGGTAATCAGTAATACTACTAAGCTCACCAGTAACTGGGTAAGGAGAATATACAATGCACTTACCCAAAAATGGGATTGCACAAGTTTAACGCTGCGTTGAATAGCTTGCCAAGGTGACTGACGATACCAAACGTAGGCTGGAATAGCGAACGCTAAACAGACCGAGATCAGAATACCGGGTATGATCAAGACGGCTAACCCACTGACCGTCCAAACGAATTCAATCACCGATAGAAAAATAACCATTGGGTATAGTGACCACGCTTCGGACAAGACAGAACTAAACTTGGCCGGCTGTCGTTTGATCGCCCGTTGCATCGCTACGATCACCATGACAATAGTGATACAAGTGAGGAAACTGGCCCCATAATCGATGGCTAGTTGAATCGGTAAGTTGGGCCAGAATTGCTCAATCACCTCCACAGCATCTGGTAGTGGAAACCAACCTTTAAAATACCAAGCTAAGATTAATACCGGTAAACTGAATAAGATATGCCCATACAATATAATATCGAAATGGTTAAGGTATTGGCGCCAGGCTAAGCTGGCCATGGTTTGGTAAGGGGGTAGCATAGTAGAGTGTTGACATGGCCTAGTATATCAGATATAGTAGCCGAGCTCTAATTTATAAGTAACTGACTGCCACATGCTCGTGATTCGACTCGCTCGACACGGTCGCAAGAACTGGCCAACCTACCGCCTCGTTCTGCAAGAGAAGGATTGGGCTCCAATGTCTAAGGCAATCGAAACCTTAGGTACCATGGATCCACACACCAATCCAACTACCATCGTGTTAAAAACTGAACGTATCAGCTATTGGTTGGAAAAAGGTGCTCAACCTTCCACCACCGTTCACAACCTCCTGCTTAATGCTGGGTTGATTAAAGGTGAAAAACAACGCTCTGTAACTGGTGCCACACCAGCCAAGTTTGTCGTTGCTACTCCCGTCGCTGCTCCGGTAGTTGCCCCAGTGGAAGCTGCCGTGGAAGTGACCCCAGCTGAACCCGCTGCTCCCGTCGCAGCGTAAATTGACAGGGTCATTTGCTCTGCCTATACTAATAGTACCGTAAGCTATTTAAAAAGTTATTATTTTAAGGATCTGTTATGGAAAAAGATCAAGAGTTTGTTGAATACGTAGTGAAAGCTTTAGTGGACAACCCACAAGCCGTTACATCCGATCGCACAGTAGATGAAATGGGTGTACTTATCACATTAAAAGTAGATCCAGCTGATCTCGGCCAAGTGATTGGTCGCCAGGGTCAAACTGCTAAATCGATCCGCACATTGTTACGTGTCGTTGGTGCTAAACACCATGCGCGTGTGAACCTCAAAATCTATGAACCAGAAGGTATGCGCTCTCGCCCACGTCCAATGGGTGGTGATCAACCAAGTATGGGTGGAAATCAAATGACTTCCGCGCCAAGACCACAGCCCCGGCCAGAAGAAGAAGTTGATCTCAGTGCTGTAGACCTGAGTCTGTAGACCTCTCCCCGGTCGCCTTAGGCGATCACCCCTCTCCTTGCTGGAGAGGGGTTTTGGTTTAAACTAACCGTAACCAATTCTCAATCAACTGCTTGCCAGTTTTTGTGTACTCATCTTTCACTTGTTCCCAATATCGTTCCATGTCCGCCCGATCGAGCTTTTGTAAATCCGGATCTTCATTTAACCAGTCTTGGTATAGCTGATCATGTAATTCAAAGTGACACTGCAAGCCATAGGCATTACTACCCACTTTCACCACTTGTACGGGACAAACATCACCCGTAGCCAACACCGACATTTCCGGAGTCACTTCTACCATTTCACCATGTAATTGGAATACTGGAATGCTGTCCCCTAAACCATCAAATAACGGGTCTTGTTTACCCGCAGCTGTTAAGTGCACTACGTACGGAGTCCGTTGTGGTGTCTGCCAACCGACTTCTCGTTGCACACCTGGTACCACTTTACCGCCGGCGGCCTTCACCAATACTTGGTGACCTAAACAGATTCCCAAATACGGTAACTGTTCTTCTAACGCTTGTTTAGCCAATGCAACTTCCGCTACCATTTTAGATGTGGCATCGTTAGCACTATCTGGTCCACCCAACACGATCAAGGCTTGATAATTCTTCAAATCCGGTGGATTATCGGCTCGTTCCTCCATCATGACAATTTCATAGGCAATATTTTTTTCGTCCAACAACTGTTGAATCATCCCTGGATATTCACGTTTAATATTTTGTATGATGAGGATTGGTTTCATGTTTGCATGATAGCATATTGCGTGCTAGCCTACGACGGTTATGTATCCATTGTTACTGGCTCTACAACTCTTCACGGCCACACCGTTACAGGCAGATATCCAACCATCCATACCGCATCATTACGTCTCTACCGTTGGTTTTATAGATGCTTCCACTACCACTTTACCGACCGCTACCTTACACTGGCCAACGCTGGCCACTAAACTTAGTCGCGGCTTCGAAGCGGGACACCCTGGCATGGATATTGATACCAATGCTGGCCAGCCAGTGACGGCGGCTTTTTTTGGTACAGTTGTCGAAGTCACACACGCTGGACCATATGGCAATAAAATTGTCATTGCCCATCCGTCCCACCCTGAACAGATCTCAACACTGTACGCGCATCTCCAGGATGTGTTCGTGCAAGTAGACGATGTAGTTTATCCCACCTCCGTTATTGGTACCGTCGGCAGTAGCGGTAATGCTACTGGTTCACATTTGCATTTTGAAGTGCGTACAGGGGATGTGCAGCTGGATCCGGAAAGCTACTTCTAAGGAAATTACCTTTGGACTACTTTACCCCAAACCCCTTGCAGGGGCTTTCTGATTTGACTCCCCTGACCCAGCTGCGCCGTAGCGGCTTCGCAGAGGCGAGAAGGGGGCGGGGGTAAAGTGAGTAGCAGGAGGAAGTTAAGTTTGGTAAGTGTGGAGATAGGTGTTAACAATGATCCCAAATAAAATTGAACCAAGTGCGGTAGCTGTCGGCCAACTGTTTACTGAAAAGATGGCGTAAATCTTGAAATACGCTATCATAGTAGTCATGAACATTCATTGTATTTTTACTGGTGGCACTATTGATTCTTACTACGAAGGATCAAAAGATACGGCCGTACCATTAAAACACTCAACCATACCTCGTTACCTTAAAAATCTTCAGCTATACCAAAAGCTTAAATACACCGAACTGTGTATGAAAGATAGCCGAGCCATTACCACAGCTGACCGCAAAAAGATTGTGCGGTTGATCAAAACGACTAGTGCCAATTGTATTTTGATTACGCATGGTACCTATACCATGTCAGATACTGCTCGGTTTATTGAAAAGCATTTACCCGCTGACTACCATAAAACTATTATCCTGACAGGCTCGATGATTCCGTTAGATGGATTCACTTTTTCTGATGGTGGTTTTAACTTAGATTACGCGATCGGTAATTTTCAATTTTCTGCGCCTGGGGTGTATGTGGCCATGAATGGCAAATTGTTCCCAGCTAAAGTAGCAACCAAAATTGTTTCCAAAGGCAGGTTCGCAGAACTGTTCGATGTGAAATAGGTGACCTTAGAAAGCTACTTGCCGCCGGGTTGATTGTGGTGTTGTCATTAACGTTGTAAACTAAATCCTGATTATGGATTCAATTATTGGTACGATCATCCATCTACTACTAAGCTTCGTCAGCATTATCTGCATGCTGGCCATCATGATATTTCCAATTCTAATCTTGATATTTGGTGTCATGGAAGGTACTGTTCAATTGCAACCTGACCAAAAGCGCTCTTTCAAGAAAACGATCATTGCACTGGTCGGATTTGGCATTTCACTACTGCTGTTAGTGCTCATATTGATTGGATACGCTATCACCTCGACAGTCCTAACAACGGTGGGTGGCATTTAAATTGACTCTCGACATTGTGCTGTTACCGTTAACATTGTAGGCTATCTACAATGGAATCACTCATCAAACAGTCCATTTTTTACTATGTGATGCTAGAGGATTACATTGATCTATCTTCTGTAGCATTTGTGGCTGGGCTCACCACTGGCTTTATGATGTTGCTCGTCAGCATACTATGTATCCTGGGTATGGCCCTATTCGCTTTCTTGACAGCATTGTTTAGCATCATTGAAGGAACTAGTCAGGTTCCTAGCGGACAACAACGATCGCTCCGTAAAACGGTCTTCTGCACGATTGGCTTTATCATCTGTGCAATGGTGTTAGCGGTGTTAGTCATGACTTACGGTACTGTTCAGTTTGCCCTCTCGTAACACCTACCCTAGCAGCTCAGAACTGTTAGGTTTCAGAATGAAGAGATCATGAATGATCTATCGGCAGTATTACAAAAAATACTAAAACAACTCCCTCTTTCCTGAATAGGAAAGAGGGCTGGGGAGATAGGTGTTTCTCAACATTGTGCTGTTATCGTTAACGTTGTAGGATTGGGGCATGCGTTTCGACATTCTCACCATTTTCCCCCACATCTTCGACTCCTACTTCCAGGAATCGATTTTGCGTATCGCTCAAGAGAAACAGAAAATTGAAATCCATGTCCACGATATTCGTGCCTACACCAAAAACAAACATAAAAAAACAGATGATCTTCCCTATGGCGGCGGCCCGGGCATGGTGATGATGCTGCAACCGATTTATGATTGTTTAAAAGCCATACCAAGACTAGCAAAACCACGCGTGATTATGTTTGACCCAGGTGGCAGCGAATATACTCAAGTGCATGCTAAACATTATGGCGAGCAGTATGACCAAATTATTTTGTTGTGTGGTCGCTACGAAGGCTTTGATGAGCGGGTCTACAATCTAGTAGATGAACGAGTCTCCATTGGTAAGTACGTGCTAAGCGGTGGTGAAATTCCAGCCATGATTGTGACGGAAACCGTAACGCGGTTGTTGCCTGGAGTGTTAGGCCACATCGAATCTACCCATGACGAAACCTTCTCTGGTAGTTTGGACTATGTCGAATATCCACAATACACCCGGCCAGAAACGTTTACAACCGATTCCGGAGAAGACTGGACAGTTCCACCTACCTTATTGTCCGGTAACCACGCCGAGATCGAAAAATGGCGCAAAGCCAACCCAAAACAGTAGCTATTATTGCGACCAAGCTGTATAGTGCCTACTAGAAAGTATGAAAAAATTTCTGAAAATAACTGCGATTATCCTGATGGTGCTGATAACACTGCTAGTGGCATTTGTAATTTGGTTATATACATATGCTGGTGGCGCCAATGCCGAACCATTGCAATGTCTATTATCCGGTGGTCATATGAAAGAGTTTTCAAGTGGGAATACTGGTACATCGTGTGGGCAAAAAACCCAACCACTAGAGGATAGGCTGAACTCGGCCTACACCCAAGCATTTGTTAACGCCTGCGTGTGCGGAGCTAGTCGTTGTTGGGACACCAATCAAGATAAGTGTATTAACACTGAAGATTACTCACCTAAGTAGCCCCGTAGCGGTTTGGGGTCTGTGTATAACCTGTGTAGGGCGGTTTTGGGGCCTATCCTTGACACAATCCCAATGCTTTTGTAGAATACTCTGGCTATAAGGTTTTACAACTTAGGCGGTAAAAACGCTGAAAGATGGTGGGAAACCTCTTTCCCCTCTGAATTCAGGGTTTTTATTTGTCCCCGAGGCATTTCAACTACGTTGAACTGCACGGGCAAGCCAAATACGTTTATCCGTGCAGTCCCAAGTTTATCGAGGGAATGCCCCGGACCCTGTACTTGTACTTTAACAACTTGAAATTGACAATCAAATTGTGGTTGAGAACTACGAGTCGAGTTTTTTCAACAATTTCTATACCCCTTCCACGGGAAGGGGCCCAAGAACAAAATAAATCCGATTATGGTAACACATAATCTATACTGAGAGTTTGATCCTGGCTCAGGATGAACGTTGGCGGTGTGTCTTAGGCATGCAAGTCGAGGGAAGCAGTGTAGCAATACATTGACTGACCGGCAGACGGGTGAGTACGACAGTGGTAACCTACCTCGAAGTCTTGAACAACCCTGCGAAAGCGGGACTAATACAAGATGGACATGGGGGGACGAAAGTCATTCCCATGTAAAGCTCCGGCGCTTCGAGAGGGGCCTTTGGTTTATCAGCTAGTTGGTGAGGTAATGGCTCACCAAGGCTATGACGAATAGCGGGCGTGAGAGCGTGACCCGCCTCAGTGGAACTGAAATACTGTCCACACTCCTACGGGAGGCTGCAGTCGAGAATCTTCCACAATGACCGAAAGGTTGATGGAGCGACACCGCGTGCAGGATGAA
>CAZSXL010000005.1:0-17766 GCA_964611225.1 uncultured Gammaproteobacteria bacterium | reverse complement strand
CTTATCTACGGGCACAACTTGCTTACAGTGATCGCAAATTTTGCGCACTAAGCGTTGTGCGACTATAACGCTCAAAGCACTGGCCACTAAAAAGGGCTCTACATCCATATCTACTAGCCGGGGGATGGCTCCAAAGGCATCGTTGGTATGTAAGGTGGATAGTACCTTATGACCCGTTAACGCAGCATGAATAGCCAATTCAGCGGTTTCGTTATCACGGATTTCACCGACCATAATAATATCCGGGTCTTGACGCAACACTGAGCGTAAACCATTGGCAAAAGTCAAACCAATTTCTGGATGCATCTGCGATTGGGCAATACCGGGTAAATTATATTCTACTGGATCTTCCAGGGTAATGATGTTGACGCCCTCTTTATTTAACATCACTAACATTGAGTATAATGAGGTGCTTTTACCAGAGCCAGTTGGTCCAGTCACTAAAATTAAGCCATGTGGCTCATTTAAGTGCTTCTTAATGCGTTCTAGGTTATGATCTTGAAAGCCAAGCTGTTCCAGTGTAACAACACTGTTCGAGGTATCTAAAATACGCATCACGATCTTTTCATTATCCAACAACGGTAAGCTGGACACACGAAATTCAACATCACGGCCTTCGAAGCGCATTTTAAACCGTCCATCTTGCGGCAGACGCGTTTCATCTAATTTCATGTTCGCCAACACTTTAATGCGCGCCACTAATGACTTATGCACTTTTAAAGGTAGCACTAGCGACGTATGTAAGATGCCATCCACGCGATAGCGGACGCGCGATTCTTTGCCGACCGGTTCAATATGCACATCCGATGATTGCCCTTCAATCGCATGTTTTAAAATCACCTGCACCATTTTGGTGACGGGCGCAGTGTGCACCACTTCGTTGTCGCGCGCAGTTTCGTCGGTAGCTAACTCCACTTCATCGGTGGTGGTAGTAGCAATGGCATTTTGGACAGTACTATCCAAATTACCATACTGGCGCAAGGCTTGATGCACAGCTTGCGACGTGGCACTAAAATATTGAAAACGTAATTTTTGTTGGCGCCCAATAAAATCGAGCACTTCGACAGCGCGATAATCTTCCGGCGTCACACAAGCTACACTGACAATTCCGCTTTCTAATTTAAATGGCACTAGCTGATAATTTTCAGCGATTTCCGGTGGGACTACCTCTAAGACATCCGGGGAAATTTGTTGACCAGTTAAATCGACAAACTGAATGTTGAGTATCTCCGCTTTCGCTTTGGCAATTTGTTCAGCGGTGACGGCATGACTAGTTTCCAGTTCAGTCAAAGCAGCACTGGGTTTAGGTTGTGTTTGCAGTATTTGAGCAACCTGCTGCGGCGCTACGATGTTCGCCTGCTGCAAGCGCTCTAAGACCGTTGCGGAAAAATCAGTCGTCATTGGCGCTATCCACAAACGGGGCGTTATTACCAAACGTGCCAGCGCTCAAGACGATACTGGATTCGTTGTGGGCAGCATCCACCGCGGTCACCGTGTAGTAGTAAGTGATCCCGGCTGTAATGGTCGTGTCACGCGCCGACGTCATCGTAGCATCACTGGTGGTTAACACTTTATCACCCAACTGGCCAGGAATAGTTGAACGATATAGTCGATATAATGCTACATCACTACTCGGACTAGCTTGCCAAGTCACTAAGATGCCAACGCTGACCTCGGCTGGTAGATCCGCTTGGGCTAGTGATGTCACTGTCAGTAATACTGGTGGAGCCGGCGGTGTGCTATCTGTTGGAATAACGCTGATGATCTCACTCCAATCGGAATAGGCCATAGTCTGATCAGTGGCCAGGCGATATGAGCGTAAACGATAATAGTAGGTTTGGTCATTCTCTACTGTCAGATCAAACCACTCACCGGCAGCTGATAGCTCGCGGTCATTGACCAGTGTTTGCGTATTCATGAGATCGTCTTGACTGCGGAAAATCTCAACCCCATCATAGACCTGACCAAGCGGCTCGGACCAAGCTACCAACACGCGATTACCCAAAGCTGTATCGGTGGCTCGAACATAGGTTGGCGCTAGTGGCACACCCACTTGGTTAGCAATGCCACCCAGCTGTTGCGCGCGCTCTCCCGCATACGTCTGGTACTGGTTAAACCACTGGACAGACAAAATGCCGCCAACCGGTAAAGCTGTGACCACTGGCACATCCGTGGTCGAACTGGAGTTTTGTTGTAAGATCGTAAATTGTTCAGCGCGGCGTAGTAACAACAAATTGACCACACCATAACCGGCAAACAACATGGTTATGGTTAGTAACAGGATGATTACCCAGTGTAAAAAATGTGGTTGACGGGATAGGCTCATAGCGCTTTACTCTGATAAGTCTTGAGCACAAAGGTATAACCAGTAGTATCCGGTGTATAGTTTAGCGACTCCAAGTTCATTAAATGCGGATAACGTTCAATCCGGTCTAACAACTGTTTGAAATCTGCATACGTGACAGCATCGGTAGAGGTTAAGTTAACGCTAATACTAACGACATCATACAGGGTTGGTTGATCTGCGATCGCTGCCTCGGTTGGTGTAATTGCATTCGTTGCACTACTCGTTGCTGCCACGTTGATACTTTGCACTGTAAAACCAGAACCTTGAAACAGTTGCTCCACTTCAGCAAAGACTGGTCCAGCACTGTAGTCTGTTGGTAAGGCCACATCAATGGCACGCACGATACGCTGATCCAGTTGTTCATAGGCTTGCTGCATAGTTTGCAAATCTGCAATATAGGCTTGCCGTTGTTCAATGACACCGGTGATATTACGATACTGCAAGGTACCACCTGATTCCATGCGCTGGTATTGCGGCCAGATGAAAAAATTTGCCATTACGATAGTAATCACGCCCACTAAACCTAGGGCAACATAACCATAGTTATGGCTTAACCAAGCAATGAATTGGTCGGCCCATTTAGTTTCCATAGGCGTCTTGAACTTGATAATGTAATATCACCGGATCAATTTGGATACTGACATTAAACTGTACCCCACTATCAGATCGGGTGGCGGTGTTGACGGCAACAGCGGTGACCTCCGGCAATGATTCGAATAAAGCAATTTGTTGGGTGACGGTAGCAAAGTCAGGAGCAGAGGCTTGCAAGTTCATCGTACCATTGACGCTGCCAGAAAAATTAGTGTAGTGGACAGACTGTAAAGTGTACCGTTCCAAATAAGCAAACCATTGCGTCCAATAGACGTGATCAGCCAACATGGTGTGCACAGCCTCTAACGTATTACTGGTTCTATTAATGTCTGCTTGCAAAGGACGATAACCTAAAATAGTAGCATCCAAACTATTCAGCTGTTGCAAAGCCGATTGCGTTTGCCAGACGTAAAAAGCTTGATAACACACCATCGCTAAATAGATGCCAGTTAGGCAGATCATAGAGAGCGTACCAACACGTAGTAACCGGAATAACGGTGACTGCTGACTCGACGGTCGTTGGGAGGCATTGGGCAGTAAGTTCAGACTGACCACATTAGGATGTGGCACCTCGGGATTACTGGTCTGACCACGTAGCGCCGTGACATTTTGAGCCACTACTTGCCCAACGTTGGTCGCATGATGAGCTGATGCTGTCACTGGTGCCCCGGCCGATACTGGTGCCACCGCCGCCACGACTGGAGCGGATGGAGTCACTGGTGCCAGTGGCGGTTGTGGACTAATGGGTTGCGGTTTCGCTGCTGACACCACTGGGGTTGTCACCAGCGGTGCAGGTGCAACTGGCATGGTTGGTTGTGGTGCTGGAGCAATAGCCGGAGTAGTGGCTGGCCGGACAGGAGCTGGCGCAGCGTGAATGGGCGGTAATGGAGCTGGCGGTAATTGCCGAGATGCTAAGATACCTAACGGTGCGCCTGATTTAGATTGAACCGGCACTGCAGACTGAGCAGGTGCCACGACCGTTGCTTGACTGACTGGTTGGTAGCTAGTTTTGCCGTTCATCTGGGCACTGGGAGCGGCGGCTGATTTCGCTTCTGTTCCTTGGGGTGCTGGCACTTTAGGTTGTGGCACCGCTGCATAGCTGGGCGTTTTTGGTTTAGAGAACCAGCTTAATAAGTTCCCACGCTGCGGCTTAGCTTCGACCGGCTGATCATTAGGATTGGTATATTCAACATCATAACCAGACCGCTTGGGCTGGTTTTTGCCACCATCTGATTTCACGAAATCAACAGGCATAAGCTTTAGACAATTTCACGCATGGCCAAACCAACTGCAATCGACATGCGTGGACCAATTTCAGTTAACACTGGTTTTAAATCGACTGGGTAGATGATGCGCGCCCACGGATCACCAATAATCACTTTAATATTTAAAATTTGCGCCAAATAGTTCGGTAAATTGGGCAGCCAAGCCGAACCACCCGTTAGCACAATTTTTTCGATCCGGGCTGGACTTTGGTTGTGGTACAGATTCAAGACATATTTAATTTCGTTGACGACGGACGACACCATAAATTCAATCCGCTTAGGAATTTGGTTGCCCCCGACGCCGGAAGAAATCAAACCGAAATCACGCTTAAACTGTTCGGCTCGATCGACATCTACATTCAGACTGCTGGCAATGGTTTTAGTAATGGTTTGGCCACCTAAATCAATACTGCGGTTCACCACCGGGACACTAGCCACCACCACGCTAATATTGGTGGTCGTTGCGCCGATATCGACAATCATGATGGGTGAACGATCATGGCCAACCAACGAACGTTCTAAAGCAAATGATTCTGTTTCCAGTTTAACCAAGTTCAAACCGGCCATTTTAAATAATTCGACATAGTGTCCAACCAGGTCAATCGGCGCTGCTGTCAGTAAGATTTTTTTATACTTTTTCGGTGCCGACTTTAATTGCGCCATCTTTTCGGTGCCGGCCCCCTCAGCCCCATTAGCATTCTGGGATGGAATGTGCTGATGATCGTCATAATTGGTCAATTCATCGTACGATAACACCATTTTTTCCAACGGCATGGGGACAATCTTTTTGGCCTCCCAGTGCACAGCCGCATCCAGCTCTTTTTGCTTCATTTCTGGCAGCGTAATAACTGAAGAAAATACGGTATAGCTAGGCAAAGCTGCCACCACCTGATTGGTACTGACTCGAGCCTTATCCATCACCTTTTTTAAGGTTTCGATGATTTTGAGTTTGGACTCGTTACTATCTACCTTCAACACTGGCGTTGGTTTTTCAATATAACCGTAGGTCAGCAGCTTTGGCCGACCTTTTTCGTTCTTCAGCTCCACTATTTTCAGTGAAGCTCCCCCAATATCGATACCAATGTAACTTTGTGATGCCATAGAATAGAATGATTATAGCATTTTTTTGAAATGACAGCAACTGCTACACCTACCCCCGCCCTTGGGGGCGACCCCTTCCTATTCAGGAAAGGGGTGGGGATTACTTTAGATTGATTACTACTTTTTACAAAAGTAGACAAAATTGTTTTATGAATAGTTTAAGATTGAAAACCCCCTTTCCTAAAATAGGAAGGGGGTAGGGGGGATGGTGTTGAGGGAGGTCTAATTAAACTCCGGCAACACCGATG
Source organism: uncultured Gammaproteobacteria bacterium (assembly GCA_964611225.1). Taxonomy (GTDB): domain Bacteria; phylum Patescibacteriota; class Patescibacteriia; order UBA9570; family UBA9570; genus UBA9570. Next base: position 12,214 of record CAZSXL010000005.1, on the reverse strand, counting down.
CCAGATCTTCTAAGCCCGGGGGTGGGTTGGCAAACACACGACCGTCATAGCGAATGTCTTCACCTGGTTCCGGATCGGTCGTGGTGCCAACACTGGTGCGCTGGAAGTTAAAACTGCAGGCCATCACTAAACCATGCACATCTAAGGGTAAGGTACTATCACCAGTAGAAAAATTACAGTCACCAGTGGTACTTGGATCAGAATCACCCAACACAATGAAAGCGCCAACAACTTCCATTACAACTGGGTCGATTTGCACCGACCCTTGCACAATCCAGGCCACGGAAGCTAAATTGTTGATATGCTGATCGATAGTGGTATTGGCGTAATTAATCTTATCTTCAATAATCAAATCACCACCGACAATAATTGTCCCGCTACCGATATCACTGCCTGTACCATTATAAAATGTTACGTTGTTTGAAATCGTCAGGTCACCTGCACAGTAAAATATGTCTCCTCCCAGAGGGGTTGTATAACCGGTAAGCAGTGAGTCATTACAATCAGCAGTAGTATCTATATGGTCAGCCTGATCAATCAGTTCGTTTAGATAAATTGTCCCTAGTGCACCACGAAAGACTGATCGGCTGTTGTCAGTTGGCACGCCACCTAAATCTTCAGTAATGGTGGTGGCAGATTCGGTAATGAAAAACGGCGAGACACTGCCATTGGTCAGAATCAAATACGTTGCATTGTATTCTCCGATCGTGCTTAGATCTACTGTGCTATTGAACCCTCCTTGACTATAGACATCGGCCTGGGTAGTACGCAACCAAGCGTCCCCCACTGTACCGGGCGTAGAGGTGTCAAGATCAAACTTCACCCAACCGAAGCCACTACCCTCCTCTTCGCTGGTGGTACTGACTTGTGTGCCATTGTCATTCCATGACCAACCAGAAAACGCTAAGGTGTCAGCATCAAACTGCACACCATATTCACTTCCCCCGGTTGATTCAGTACCACGCAACTTAATCCAACCCCAATCATTATTGGTACCTCCTAAGCCATCCTCGTAATCTTCCAGTGCCCGAAACCGAGCCCAGCCATACAGCTCACCGGTCTCTTCATTCCAATGGGCATCTAGGGTATCATGTTGAGATGTATTTGTATCATCACCTTGTGTCACGGGTGGACCAGACGTGACATCAGGATCAAAGTCGATCATGCCAATCGTAGTATTGGGGGGCGTTTCTCCACTCCCATAGTTACCAATCCAGGCCTGTCCAGTCACATCGCAAACTGCACCGCAGCCACCTTGATCTAGCTCTACTCCATAAGGAGCGCGACTACCACCATTAGTGCAAGTAGTACCATAGTAAGTCGTTAAATTGTCACAGTTAAAACTGATCAGACCGGTACCATTGATGGCATCACTGGAATTACCAATCCAGCCCCAACCGGTAGCATAGTACGGTGGTGGGAAGTTAATCACTTGCCAATATTTGGTATTGGCATCACTATCTCCGCTTGGATCACTGCGCGCGAAGATGCTCTGCAGCGTCGTGCTGTCTAGGACGTAACTAATCCAACGATTCCGAGGATATTCGGTACCCGTGCCGGTCGTAGTATTGGTAACATAAACAAATGAATTATGGATATCAGCACCGGGTGCAGGCAGAGTAATATCATGCTCATATGGCTCGTCATCCAGCACCGTGGTATTGATGGACTCACTACCCGATAGTACCGTGACTGTATCTTCCGGCCAAGTAACGGCATAGACCTGGATGCGATTGGTATAAGCTGCCCCCGTCGCCCGTTCAACTGTTATTGTATTCGCATCAGATAAATAACAGGCCACAGCGGTTTGCTGTAAACCATTATTACTAGCGTCGTAACTACAAGACACCCAAGTACGATCTGTTGCGGCAGCGGTGCCTAGTGTGACCGTATTGGTGGCTTGTCCTGCACTTAAGGTCACTTCATCCGTTTGGACAGTAACCCCTGAAGCTGTTGTAAATTCAATGACCTGATAATGTGCATAGATAGTAGTAGTCGCAGCACTTGCTCGCTCGATCACCACAGTTGTAGCATCTTGCAAAGCTGCCGTCACAATATTATTGCTATCGGTGAGACCAGTATCATCAGTGCGCGTAGTCACAAGTACCAAGCTCCGGTCCACATCGACCGCGGTGGTTAATGTAGCGGTGTTAGCTGCGCTACCACTATTGAGGGTAATCGTACCACGCTGAACAGTAAATTTATCTCCACCACTACATCGTACCAGTGCTCCACCGACATAGAGATCTCCAATAGTAGAAACACGTGTCATCACTAACTCACCCGCGCTATTCAGCTCACCCGTAACTAAGTGACGATCTGAGTTTGTAACTGCGCTCAGACCACTGGCTTGCAATAAGACAAAAGCCTGTGAGATATCGAGCACGGGATTATCTAAGGACTGAGTACCACTACTGGTTCCATCCGGCAAACCAAGCCCTCCCCCTTGTTCAACACTGCAGCCTGACCAATCCACGGCGGCGGCTGGTTGCGCCAAACCGATACAACTGGCTATGACCAGGCCGGCTAGAATAGATTGTAGTTTGCGGGGGGTCATTGAATATGATTATAGCATACTCGCTCTTCAAACCCCTACTCTGGATCGCTGAATTTATGAATCAGATGAAGACACTGAAAAGCATTTGCATAATTGTCTGCTCATTATCAAAATATTCAGCGTCTTCATGATTTTTTCATTTGTTCAGCGATCCATTGGCTGTGTAAAGTTAAGGGGTGTTGTAAATCAACACGCCCCGAGCGAACACAGTGAGTCGAGGGGGCGGATTATTGGTAAGTGCGAGGGCCGCGGGAGTGAAAGAAGAGAAGTCCGAAGACATCTTCAATCACTCACCGCGGCCAGCACACATCATCAGGGTGGTCTCACGGGGGGTCGGGGCAGTTGTACTGCACCGAGTTTTCGTCCGTCACCGGCGTGAGCTCGGCGACCTCGACGTAGTCCGGATCCATGAGGGTGATCATGGTGTTGCGGGCGACGATCGAGGGCGGGAAGATGAACCCGCTGTTCATGTCGATGACCTGGATGCCGATCGGGGCGCGGGGCTCCGAGGGGAGCTCCAGCCAGCCGTTCTCGGTGCGGTACCAGGTACCGTCATCCACGAGGATCACGAGGCTCGGCTCATAGTCCTGGTGGAAACCGCCGGTGAAGTCGGTGATGACCCACTGGTGGCTGGCGGTGATGGTGCAGTCGTGCTCGGCGGCTTCGTACTGGTTGCCGCTGCGGGGGCAGGACGGGTCGGCACCTTCCGTCTGGACGCAGATGTCCTCTTCGGTCGAGGACGGTGCTGCCGTGCGGGTGGTGGTGCCGTCGCCGATGGTGACGGTGGCGGGAACGCAGGCGAGGGCGAGGAGGATGAACATGGCGATCTCCGGGGTGGGGAAACAAACCGTTGAAGTGGGCACAAGGGTCGTGTCAAGCGAACAGGACGCATTCATTGACTGGAAATCAAAACATGCGTACTCGTCGCCAGACACGGCTTACTGTAAGGTGCCTACAACAACAAAACCTGATGATATATGCATAAAAAGAGCTAATCCTTAGCCACAGTAGAAACAGTTACTTTGGTTATGTAGTATGTAAAGAATAGCCTATCCTGTCAATGAATAAGGTATGTAGTGCTTTGGGGAGGTAGACTTACTGACAGTTCGTTAACGTAGACGAAGCGGTCACTGTAGAACCACTCACATACAAGCAACGCACCGATCCAGAGGTGTTATACATCAAAATACCATCGGTTAATCCACCAGCGGTTTCACCAAAACCAAAACCGGACGGAATCTTAAAGATGTACTGATCACTCGTCACAACCCAGATGTAGGTGCCATCAAAAGCTAAGTGTTTAACCTCTGCTCCGGCAATATCATTTTCTTTGGTTAAGGACTCAGTAGCAACATTAAAGACGCCAACGCCACTGCTATTGTAGCCGATCCAAATATTGACACCATCAAATGTTAGGGCTTGCGGCCCAGTTCCAAAACTCGACACGCTATAAGACGTCGTTGAACTATCTTCCGTATTAATACGGGTCAGCGAATTACCAGTATAATTCGCCACCCAGATATATTGCCCATCATACACAGCCGCCTGGGGATTATCCCCTACTGTAATAGAAGTGGCAGTATAAGGAGAGTCAGGTAGAATTTTCCGCACGACATCGTTGGTACTATCCACTGCCCAAATGTAACCATCCGCAAACAGGATGTCAACCATTGAGCCGGTGGAACTTAAACGCGTAGACAAAGTGGATAGATTGCCCCATTCCCGGACTGTGTTATTTGACCCGAACCAGATATCTTCGCCATCATAGGCCGCACTATAAATAGTAATACTAGACGATAGTGATCCTGAAGTAGTTGTCCCATCTAAAGGATTAATCACATCATAATTAGCACTGTCGGAAAAGAAATAGATCTGATCATCGGCCAACAAGGCCACCCCATTATCTAACCAGCTGGCAGAGTTGATATATTCAGCCAAAGATCGGCCATCCGATAAACCACGTTGTTGCAGATACGATGGCGTAAACCCACCCCGAGCTACCCACACACTACTACCATCAAACAACAAATCGTTCACCGCATCAAAGCTAGAGCCTCCCAGGGCTTCAGCAAACACATAATTAGGATCCACATTTTTATAAATCCCATTACCGGCATTTTCATTAGCATAAAACTGCCCACCCCTAAACCCACCAGTCGTTTTAATATCCCCACCATTAGCTTCAACGGCGCTATCATAATCATCTACCGTAATATTTACACCGATGTCACCACCCACGGCGTCAATATCAATTCCCGCGGTGGTACCTGAAGCCTCAATATCAATACCATAGGTTGCACCATCCGCATCGATATAGATACCGTATCCACCAGAATTCGATTCAAAATGAGCGGCACGACCATAATCGGACACGGCATAGATACCTTCACCACCTGGTGACGTCGCTTTAGCCTGAATGGCATATTTTGTGGTACTACTAGCAGTGCTAGTATTTTCTGCATATAAAGCAGTAGTAGTGCCGCTACTGCTAGACGCACCGTTGGCTTTAAAATAACCAACACTATATGTTCCGGCGGTATTGGTATTTTCAACGTACAAGCCAGTAGCCGAACTACCATCTACTGTAATATAGCCACCATACCCATTTTTACCCACTACTTCCAAAGCTTTACTAGTGGTGGTGGTGGCTGCATTGTTCAGTGTCGCATATAGTCCTGTGCCGCCGGCCGCATCCGTAATAAAAAAGCCACCCGTGCCGGTAGCAGAGGCACCAACCGTGCCGTAGAGGGTCCCAGTGCCCGCTACCCCAGTGCTATTCGTTCCCCCAGCCTTACTATAGACACCGTACCCATTAGTAGTCCCATTCTCCACATGCAGACTCTGAGGCGCTGAACCAGTAGCTCTAATCTCTACAGGATAACTTGACCCAGCGTACACCACTTCAATACCCTTGCCGGTGACGCCAGCAATCGTGTTCAAGTAGATACCTCTACCATTGCCGGTTTGGTTAAGCGACACAAGTGCTTCCCCAGTAGCACCGCTGATCCAAATCCCATCTGAAGTTGTGTTTGGTTGAATAGCGATCGCTCGCCCAGTCGTAGGGTTGATCGTTAAGGTCCCGGTCATGGTATCACCCGCCGTATTCACCCATACGTCTGTCACGGACGTAGATGGTAATACTCCGGCCACTTCGCTAGTGGCTAGATCAACAGCATTGGTTGTAGTACCTGTACCTTTAAAAATAGAAGCGGTTAAAGTATCAGAAACTTCGCTATCATCAATCGAATTAGCAGTTATAGAAAAATTGGTATTCGTGCCAGAATAGGTGAACCTACTAGTGCTGCTAAGTGTAACTGGATTATTAAAGGTGGAATTTCCAGTAGCACCAACGGATATACCATTATTCACAACCAAGGGGGAATTAATGGTTACACCAGTACCATTAATGGTGGTAGCTGCATTGATGGTGACGGCCGCACCAAATGTACTGACACCATTTACCGTTAATGAGCCGGTGGAGTTAATAGTGACTGTACCAGCAGCGGTAATACTACTATTTGCGGTGATTGTACTATTCGTGATCAGTGCACCATTCAGTGTTAGACCACCCGTTTTTGTCTGGGTAGTACCAGAAACATTGATCGGGGCCGAGATGTTACAAGTGGTTGGATCGGCCGTTGGATCACAGGATGGTTCAGCCCAAGTGGCCAATAAGACCACTGGCAGTGATAAGCAGATAAACGCTATCAATACAACTTTACGCATGCTGTTAATATACCATAAATATCTATTTTGACAAAGCTAGCTAAAATTCAGTATAATAAGTCGGTGATACGACATTGGAACTTAACCATCATCATTGTGATTACGGCGTTTGTGCTCGGTGTTGTTTCTGGCTATACCTATCGTGATCGTTTTTCCTGGCTAAATCCGGATTGGGCAGAGCTTGACCGCACTGAACCAGACATTAGCCAAGAGATCTTCCGAACCGAGGTGGCAGAAATCTTGAAACCAAAAACGGGCCTAGAGGCTACCAGTGGAGCCAATGAAGTATATGCCTTTACCGGCCGGGTGATTGCACTCACTGCTACCCTGATCACTGTCGAACAACCCACTGGGACTACGGATACACTGGATGCGATTGATTTCATTCTGACAGATACGACCAGTTATAAGGCGCTCACCATCCTAACGGATGTCAATGGTTTACCAGGTAGCGTGGAGGCCGACTTAGCCCAGTCAGAGCTAGTCATCGGAGATATTGTTACAGTATATACTGTCGAGGATATCATCACCGCCACTGAACGACATGTGGTGACCGTACAAAAATTAAATAATGATTAATAATATTAAAGATTAACTAGATATACTTATGGGAATGTTCATGCTGTTTGGTCTTATCTTAGCTGGTGCCGTTGTGATCACCCTCTTCTGGGTGGTGATGATCTATAACGGTTTAATCACGTTGCGCAACCAAGTCGATGAAGGTTGGTCAGATATTGATGTACAATTGAAACGTCGCCACGATTTAATTCCAAACCTGTTGGAGAGCGTCAAAGGCTACATGACGCATGAAAAAAGCCTGTTAGAAAATATCACTAAAGCGCGCAGTACAGCGATGTCAGCCCAAGCCAGTGGTGATACGGCTGGGTTGGCAAAAGCTGAAAGTCAATTAGGTGGTTTGCTGGGTAACTTACGAGTGGCCTTTGAAGCCTATCCAGACTTGAAAGCCAATCAAACGATGATGCAACTGATGGACCAGCTAGCGGACACTGAGGATAAAATCCAAGCGGCTCGTCGTTTCTACAATGGTGTAGTGCGGGATTTCAACACCAAGATGCAAGTTTTTCCAGCCAACATGATTGCTAATATGCTTGGCTTTAAAGCCCGCGAATTCTTTGAAATTGAAGATGCTAAGGAACGTGAAAACGTCCAGGTTAAATTCTAAGGTAGATCAGATCCATGACTGTCTACAACCAAATTAGTGCTAATAAATGGAAAAGCAGCTTACTGGTAGGCTTGTTTTTCTCGTTTGTGATTGCGCTTGGTTTGGTTCTATCCTATAGCTATGATGTTGGCCCGGGTGGTGTGATCTTGTCGGTGATCATCTCGGTTGGCATGGCACTGTTTAGCTATTATGCTGGCGATAAAGTGGCGTTGCTGACTAGTGGAGCTAAAGGACCAATTAAACTGGAAGATAATGCTTACCTGTATCGGCTGGTTGAAAACGTCGCCATTACGGCTGGTCTACCGATGCCAAAAGTGTACCTGATTCAGGACGCGGCACCGAATGCGTTTGCGACCGGACGCGATCCGCAACATGCTTCGGTGGCGTTCACTACCGGTATTCTGCAACTACTGAAAAATGAAGAGCTGGAAGGCGTCGTAGCGCATGAATTGTCCCATATCAAAAATTACGACACCCGCCTGATGACGGTAGTGATTATCTGCGTAGGCATCGTCAGCTTAATGGCACAAATCTTTTTACGCGTTGGTAGTTTTGGTGGACATGGTCGTAGCCGTAACAACCAGCTAGGATTGGGCTTTGCAGTGATTGGGTTTGTACTGCTGATTTTTTCGCCGTTAATTTCTAAGTTAATCCAGTTGGCTATTTCCAGAAAACGTGAATTTTTAGCGGATGCTTCGGGCGCTTTGCTGACTCGCTACCCGGAAGGCTTGGCTCGGGCTCTAGAAAAAATGGATGGTGTAGCGGCACCGTTAACGCGTGCCAATGCAGCTACGGCTCATCTCTTTATTGCCAATCCCTTTGGCAACCACGGACGTCGCCGTTGGAGCCATTGGTTTTCCACTCATCCACCCGTAGCCGACCGGGTCTTAGCTTTGCGTTCAATCGCTTAATTAAATTTTTATGACTACGCACCCGACTCTTCGTTTAACAGAACTCTTCCACGACACAGCCAGTTTCATCGTGAAACACTTTTTCATTTTACTCCTGGCTAACACTGTTCCATTATTTTTATCCTATGCTGTGGTCTGGTTAACCGTTGGAGCTGTGGTCAGCCAACTGCAAAGCATCAGTACTTTTCAGGAACTGACCGCCTTATTTTCTGGCTCTAGCCCAGTCACCTATACCTTACTGGTGACAGCGGTGGTGGTACTAGCAATCAATATCATGGGATGGGTAGCGGGACCACTAGTGACTATCGAGCAAGGTAAGATTAAATTGCTGGAGTTGTTTCCTAAAGCCACTAAATATTTTTGGTCTTATTTTGCCTTGGCTGTGATGGTCATCTGCGGAGCGGTGGTCTTAGAAATTATGGTATTCTTAGTGATCACCATTATCATTACGGCAGTTGGTTTCTTTGATACCGCTTTAATTGCGACCTGGGAAAACTATCTCGTCAGCATTGTTCCTGATGTAGTCATCATTGTGTACATGGTGGCATTGATGTTCGCCCCGTATTTCTTGATTGACCAAAAACTAACTGCCTGGCAAGCGACCCAGCGCAGCTTGAGCTTAGTGTGGCATCATTTTGGCACGGTCATGGTTCGGTTCTTGTTGCTGGCTACCATCATTATCATCATCAGTTTTGTACTGCAATTTATACCGATCTTTGGTGGAGCGTTAGCTTATTTAGTGGGTAGCATCTTACTGACCGTTTATAATTATTATTTGTATAAAGGATTAACCACGGAAGTTGATGGCGCTTGATATCCTAAACAAATTTACCACCAACTTAAAGAGTACATTGGTACGGGCGATTAACTTGTCGATCCGTTTAAAACACCCCAAGGTGCTGCCGCTGCATCTGCTGTTAAGTTTGTCCGAACAAACCGGCAGTGTGGCTAACGAAATTTTGCTTAAGCATGCTGTGACCACAGATGTGCTACAGCCTTGGATTGATCAAATTCAGTGGCCCACGAACCAACGTGGTTACACCTTACCACAACTATCACCCGAAGCCGTGCGCGTGTTAGAGCATGCTGCCGTGGTGGCGTTTGAACATCAACATAAATATATTGGCACCGAACACCTCTTGCTCAGTTTGGTAGAATTGCCCGATCGCCAACTGGAGCAAATTTACACAAATCAGAAACTAAACTTAGCCCAAGTGCGCAAACAAACCTTGAACGTCTTAAAGAGCACTTCCCGCTTCCCCGATTTAACCGCTTTATTTAGGGAAGAGCTGACAGAGGTAGAACAGTTAAAACAAATCGATCAACAAAAAACCGATAACCGTACTTCTACTACTCCGGCCTTAGATTTTTTTAGCACCAACTTAACCGAAGTCTCGATTCAAAAAACGATTGACCCCGTGATTGGACGCAGTGAAGAAATTGATCGCTTGATCCATATCCTATCGCGTCGCACTAAAAATAACCCAGTGCTGTTGGGTGAGCCAGGCGTTGGTAAAACCGCTATTGTCGAGGGATTGGCGAAACGGATTATGGAACGCCAAGTACCCAGTGTCTTGTTAGGTAAAAAGATTTATCGGCTAGATTTAGGGCTAGTGGTAGCTGGTACCATGTACCGCGGTGAATTTGAGGCTAGATTCAAACAGATCACGGATGAACTCAAAGACAACTCGGATATTATCTTATTTATCGATGAGATTCATACTCTCGTTGGCGCTGGTGGTACTGGCGGAAATGCCATGGATGCAGCCAACATCTTAAAGCCCGGTTTAGCGCGCGGCGAGATTCGCTGTATTGGTGCGACCACCTTACATGAATACCAAAAACATATTGAATCTGATGCTGCTTTAGAGCGACGTTTTCAACCGATTATTGTCGAGGAGCCCAGCATGGAGGATGCTATTGCGGTACTACAAGGGATTAAAAGTAATTACGAAATGTTTCATCATGCAATCATTTCTACCGAGGCCATTGAGGCAGCGGTCAAGCTATCCGTCCGCTATATTCAAGATAAGTTTTTGCCAGATAAAGCGATCGACCTAATTGATGAAGCGGCGGCTCGCTATCGCATTCGTCGACCAGATGACCCCCTCGATGAAGCGGTGGATGATGTAGTGACCAAACTGAAAGCGGTGCAAAAACAAAAACTAGCTTTGGTGCGCGAAGAAAAATTTGAAGAAGCCATCGGGTTTAAAAAACAGGAGAAGGATTTACGCACTCAGTTACAAGAGTTAGAACAACGGGTTGCTAAGCAATCTGAAAAAAATTTGGGAACACTGACCGCAGAAGATATTGCCGCCGTTATTGCCCGCATTACCAAAATTCCAGTGCAAGAACTATTGGCACCAGAGAAAAAACACTTGTTGATGCTGAAAGAAATTCTCAATGAGCATGTGGTCGGTCAGGATGAGGCTACGCAAGCGGTATCCGATTTTATTCGCCGCTCCCGAGCTGGCTTAACCCAAGGTACTCGGCCGATTGGATCATTTATGTTTTTGGGTCCATCCGGGGTTGGTAAAACGGAGCTGGCTAAGACATTGGCTAAAACCATGTTTGGCAGTGAGAAAAATATTATCCGCCTTGATATGTCAGAATTTGGGGAAGCCTTTACTGCTTCTAAATTAATTGGCGCTCCGGCGGGATATGTCGGTTATAAAGACGGTTCAAAATTGACTGATCAAGTACGACATCGACCTTATAGCTTAATTTTGTTCGATGAGATTGAAAAGGCCCATAAAGATATCTTCAACCTGCTGCTACAAATTTTAGATGAAGGTCACCTGACTGATTCCGCTGGTAAAAAAGTGAACTTCCAAAATACTGTGATCATTATGACTTCTAATGTTGGCTTACGCCAATTCCAGGAACACGCCGCCCTGGGCTTCTCGAGCGGCCATACCAACAAAATAGTTCCACAATATGACCAGGTGAAAGATCAGGTTCTACAAGAATTACAACAACAGTTCCGTCCAGAATTTTTGAACCGGATTGATAAAGTGGTTGTCTTTAAACCGTTGGAACGAACTGCTATTACTAAAATTGTGGAATTACAAATGCAGGACTTAGTGCAACGGGCTAAAGAAAAAAACCTCACCATCACCTACACTAAACAACTAGTGGGGCACATGGCCGATGTTGGTTATACCCCCCAAGAAGGGGCGCGCGCTATTCGCCGGACTATTCAAGAAAAAATTGAGAACCGTTTAGCCGAGCTGTTGTTAGCGGATAAGGTGGAGCCCGGTGATACCGTGGCGCTTGGTTTCCGTAAGGGCGAGATTGTATTGACAGTTAAATAAAAATCGACTACTATACACTTGAAGGGCGTCTCTAGTGGGGCGCTTTTATGTTTACTTTACCTGTATTTGGGTGGTTGTTAGGTATCTTGTTTCCGCTGCGGTGCGTTGGCTGCCAGGCCTACGATTATTGGTTATGTAGAGAATGTGTAGCTAGTCTTGCCCCCTGCGCTAACGCCTTAGGTACCTACGACCAGCCAGCCTTAAAACAATCCATTCATTTAATGAAATACCAAGGCCAGCGCGGTATTGCCGTTGAACTGGGTCGATATCTGGCCAAGCACATACCGCTAGCTAGTTATGATCTGGTCGTGCCTGTGCCGTTACATTGGCGCCGCCGACTGGAACGTGGCTATAACCAAGCCGCTATTCTGGCGCAGCAGTTCCCTAAACCCTGGTTACCAGCCGTGCGTAAGCGCCGGCACACTGCCCGTCAAGCAACTTTGAATCGAGAGGAACGATTACACAACTTAGATCATGTCTTTATGGTACCGAAACATTACCAAGGGTTGATTCAAGGCAAACG
>CAZSXL010000004.1:0-19714 GCA_964611225.1 uncultured Gammaproteobacteria bacterium | reverse complement strand
ATAACGGACCATTTAAGCGGTGGTCTTGGATGGCATGGAGAATATTACGGATATGCGAATGGCCGGATGGATCGCCCGGATGCGCCTTGCCCGCAATAATCAGTTGCACTGGTTTGTCTGGATTTGAAACTACACTGCGCAATTTTTCGATATCAGCAAACAGCAGTTCCGGTTGTTTATAGTCGGCAATCCGGCGCGCCCAAGTGACAATCAAGGCTTCACTAGGAATCGTATGCCCGGTTTGAAACTTTACTTCATCAATCAGACGATGCTTAGCCATCATATGGAGATGCCATAATTCTGCTGGTGGCAAGGCTTGAATAGCGGAAATATCAAATTGTGGTGCTTGGGCTTTGATATCAGGGCTCACCCAACGCTGTAAGTATACTCCATTGGTAATGCCTGGCATGGTTTTATCTGACCACATTTCTTTGGCTTTGGTGCTATGTAGTTTGCTAACCGCATTCATCCGACACGCCATGTTTAAGGCCAGAGCAGTTAAACTAAAAGTCTTATCCGTTGGAGCCAGTTTACCCTTACTCAACATATCGGGGATGGGCAAACCAAGATGCTTAGCATACGTATCCAGATATTCGGCTACTAGTTCTTGTGGGAACACTTCGTTACCGGCTGGCACTAAGGTGTGGTTGGTAAAGACCATTTTTTGTCGACCATACTCATAGGCATCATGCCAGGACATCCCATATTCCTTCATGTAGTGGTTCGTAATTTCAAAAATAGCAAAGGCAGAATGACCTTCATTGAGATGATAGATAGAAGGGTGAATACTCAAAGCCATCAACGCACGCACGCCCCCAATGCCTAAAATGATCTCTTGCAATAAACGCGTTGACTGATTGGTATCATATAAACGCCGGGTAATCAAACGATCGGCTGGACTGTTTTCTGGAACATCGCTATCGAGCAAATAGACAGACACGTCACCGGCGCAGTATTCCCAAATTTGTACCGTCAATTCCCTACCCTGCACCGGCAGAGTCACTAAGATACGTTGTCCTTCCGTATTCACGACCAGTTCAATCGGAGCATCGGCTGGATCCAATAAGGCATAGAATTCTTTTTGCTCGCCACTTAAAGTGAGTGATTGCTTAAAGTAACCTTCTTTATACAACAGGCCAATCGCTACAAACGGCAATTCCAGATCATTGGCTTGCAGCACAATATCGCCCGCCAATACTCCGAGACCGCCCGAATAAATCGGTAAACGATCATCCAAAGCAAACTCTGCACTCATGTAAGCTAAGGGATGTTGCCCTAGGGTAGAACGAAACTGGTGTAAATCCATGATGATTTAGTATAGCAAGCGGCGATATAGTTTACTATACTCCACAGCCGATTGCTGCCAACTGTGATCTGCGGACATTCCGGTTTTGATATAGCGTTGCCAGCGCTTGGGTTGATGACGATATACTTTCAAGGCACGCTCAATACTGTCGGCAAAATGTTTGGCCGTATCTGGAGCAAATGTGAAACCGGTTTTTCCATTACTGACGGTGTCTTTCAGTCCGCCGGTGGCATGCACAATCGGTACACAACCATAACGCATGGCAATCAATTGGCTTAGGCCACAGGGCTCATAGTATGATGGCATTAAGAACATGTCGCTGCCAGCATAAATTCTTTGGCTAAACTTAATATCGAAGGTATTGTGGAAATGGAACCAGCGTTTATATTTACGTTGGGCTTGTCGTAGCGCCGATTCCAAACGGTCATCCCCTACACCCGCCACCACCAACTGTACTGACCAGCGCTTCAAGGTTGGTAAAATATCCAGTAGTAATTCAAAACCTTTTTGGTCAGCGACCCGTGATACTACTCCCAATAATGGTATAGTTGGATCGACCGTAAAGCCAACTCGTTTTTGCAACCAAGCTTTATTATTGGCCCGTTTCGATACAGTCCGTAAGGAGTAGTTCTGGACCACTAATGGATCCGTAGCCGGATTAAACACATCGGTATCAATACCGTTGATGACGGCATGGAGTAAGTGGCTTCTGGGGCGCAACGTTGCTTCTAAGCCTTTTCCATAATACGGCGTCAGTAACTCTTTGGCATATTGTTGGCTAACGGTGCAGAGCATATCGGCGTGCACAATGCCTAATTCAAACATCCGAATGTAACCCTGTTGTTTGACTTCCCGCCAATTGATCATCGCCCGCAATTCGGGTGGTAGCAGTTGCAAATATTTTCCGGTGATCCGCATGGGCTTGGCCACACCACGCCAACCAATATCGACATTATGAATCGTTAAGAGTGAGCGAATCTGGGCGGTGGCATAACGCGCTTTCAGTAAAGCTACTAACGGTGCCAAATGCCAATCATTGACATGGACGATATTAAATAAGGTTGGATTGGTTTCTAACCAAGTGGCTAACGCTTGTGAGAAGAACAGATACCGAATCACATCCCGACGTGACTTATTGGCCATGGTTTTAGTCACGGGGTCTAACACCAAGGCGCTACCATAAATGCTACCACGACTTAAGTAGTGGATATTATCAAACAAATATAACGGTACCGTGGAGTTAGACAAGGTCGTTTTCCATATTTTAACGACTTCCGGGCGGTCGTAAAAATCAATCACCAATTTGGCCACCAGCTGTAATGGCTGTGGCTTGGAAGCCAAGATGGCTTCATGACACGGCACCGCAATGGCCGACGTCAAACCCATCTTACTGAAGGCCTTCGGCAGTGAACCAATATAATCAGCCAAACCACCCACTTTGGCCAGTGGAGCGACTTCTGCGCCGACTAATAATACCCGTGGCTTGATTGCAGTGATCATAAGGCTATCATAGCATACCCAATGCCTTTAAACCTTCCAGGATGCCGGCAACGTAATTTTCTTGGGCGTAATAGATGCGATCTTGCACCTGTTTAGCAGCCGCCACACTTTGCACTTCTTGGCGCACAGCGGGCAGAGCATTGTGCACTAGAATCGCGTGATAACCAGCAGTGAGTGGCTCAATATCGTTTCCGCTATCACCCGCATAGACCACCTGGTCAGTAGTAAGCCCTAACTTTACTCGCAGATAATCAACCGCCCGGTGTTTAGTGGCGCTGGCTGGCAGGATATCCAACAAGCCAGTGTTAGCAATTTGGTCTATGCTAAAAATAACGGCCGCATTAATTTGATGTTGTTGTAGAATAGCCTGAACTTGGTCTATGAGTTGATCTTTTTTAACCTGCACCGGAGTATAGTAGCTGAGTTTAAAGGTATTTTGTTTACTGGCTTCTTGTAGGCGTAGATCGGGCAAATGGCCTAGCAGTTGATGAAGCTGCTCTCCGGTTTGTCCTTGCCAATCTGGTGCAATTAAATCTGACCAACCTGGATCAATGGTAAACTGTCCACCGACCAAACGAAAGACGCTGGTACCTACATCACCAACAGCAGTCTGGGGTGTTGGAATATTAAATTCAGCTAACGCTGCTTGCATGAGATTCAGGCTACGCCCAGAAACATAAGCCAAATGGATGTGTGGTTGTTCGACGAATTGTTTGAATGCCTCCATCGCTCCAGCTGACAATGGTTCTGGGCCATTCGGCAAAACGGTACGATCTAGGTCGCAGGCTAGCAACAGCGTTGGTTTCATAAACAACTCTGCCCAGTGCGCACGGTGTATTCAGCCAATATAACCGCAGCGGCTGTCCAAGTAAGTTGGGGTGTGCCGCCAGCTTTAAATTCTTTGGCATCTACATATTCAGGAAACCCATCCGCAGTGACCGCTTGCAGTCCAGTTAAATATTTTTTTGCTAGCTCTAACTGACCGCGTTGCACTAAATCCATGATGTACCAACCGGATAACATCGGCCATAGTCCCCCATTGTGGTAATGGTACGGTTTATTTTTGAATTCAAAATTAAAGGCTTGGTTCAATTCTGCCCAAGCTGGGTCAGTAGGTTGAATCACCGGATCAAAGGCCGGTAATAAATAATGTGTCTGTGCTCCAAAATGTTTAGCAATATATTGATCGATCATCCTAGATTGTTCGACTGAAGAAACTCCAAACAAATTCGCTAACACATTGGCGAATGTATCAAAATGACTACTGTGGCCAAATGGAGAAATCACGGACGTCCAATAATCACCGGACCAATACCGTTCCTTAATTAAGGCGCTAACCGCTGGTTGAATCCGAGAGTACAACAACTGATCGTAGAGGACATAGCCGCCATGGGTATACTCATCCGCCCAATCACCGGTATCCGGCACGTAGAGCAGACCACCTTGATTATATTCCCAGGCTAACAAGACTTGTTTGGCTCGATCAACAGCGGGTTGGAGTTGTTGCTGGATAGCCTTATCTCCAGTGTGGCTAACATATCGCTCCACTCCAATGATGAACCATAAGGTGGCGTCGACCCGACCAGCGCTACCGCCATAACTCACTTGCTTTGTTTCCACTGCAACATTACTGGGTATTTGCCCAGCTTTGCCTTGATACTGTGCCAAAGTAACTAAGGATTGGCGAAAGGTGTCGATGAGTTGTTGATCACCGGTTACCAGGGCGGCTAAACCAGTGACCACGCTATCCCGCGCCCAAACACGACGGTAATTATGCCGCTCGGTGATGGAAGCGACAAACCCGGCTGGAGTAATCGCCTGACGTAGTAAATCCTCGGCTTGCATATGCACATTATAGCACAAATCATTGACATTGACTAAGAAAACTGGTACAATTCTACTCTATTATGCGCATTGCAATGATCTCTGATCATGCTGACCCGTTGGCTGAAATTGGTTCCAAAGAGGCGGGCGGACAAAATATCTACGTCTATTATGTTGCAAAATTTTTGAGTGAATTAGGTCATCAGGTGGATGTTTATACGCGGTGGGATCAGAAAAATAAAAAGGAAGTAGTGCAGGTCAACCCCCAGTGGCGAGTAATTCGGGTACAAGCTGGACCAAAAAGTTATGTGCCCAGAGACAGTTGCTTACCACTGACGGATGAATTCCGTGACAACATTATCAAACGCATCCGGCAGGAAAAAATAAAGTACGATTTGATTCATGCCAACTATTGGATGGCGGGTCTAATTGGGATGGCTTTGCATTACCAGTACGGAATTCCGTTAGTGTATGTTTACCATTCTATTGGACAGGTGCGTTTAAATGTCATGCGCCAATATAACCAATTAGCTGACTACGTATTTTACCGCCAACGCTTGGCTGCTGAAAAAACCATCGCCCATGTGGCCACCGGCATCATTGCCACTAGTCCGGTAGAAAAACAGATCATCAAACAATATTTTGAAGTGGATTCAGAAAAAATTACAGTCATTCCGATTGGCATTGACCGGACGATTTTTTTTCCGCTGACCACCCAACAGGCTCGGCAGCAGTTGCAATGGGACATTACCAATAAAGTAGTTGTCTTTGTGGGTCGCTTGGAATGGCGCAAAGGGATTGGCACGTTGGTACAAGCCTTTGCTAATGTGATTAAGGCTTTTCCATCTGCCCAACTGTATATTATTGGTGGTGCCAAAACTAAATTGGCAGTCGACCAAGAATTAAATGAACAGCAACGCTTACAGTTTATCGCCGAACAACTGAATATTTCTGATCATTTACATTTTTTAGGAGCGCGCAAACAATCCGAGTTACACCTATATTATAGTGCCGCGGATATTTGTGCCGTCCCCTCTTACTATGAACCATTTGGGATCGTACCGATTGAAGCCATGGCCTGCGGCACACCAGTGGTAGCCTCTAAAGCTGGCGGTTTAAAATATACGGTAGTAGAAAATGAAACGGGTTTATTAGCCGAACCGTTCCAAGATAAAGATCTGTCAAAAAAACTGATTCAAGTGTTGCAAAAAGGGAAAGCCTATTATACCCCTAAGTGTTTAGAACGCATCAAAAATAATTTTCAGTGGAACCAGATTGCCAAAAAATACGATCATTACTTGAAGGGTTTACTAATGTAGCTGGGGAGGAAGGGATCGAACCTTCGAATGGAGGATTCAGAGTCCTCTGCCTTACCGCTTGGCTACTCCCCATTATTAAAGACCATTTTTTTGAGCCACCGCCTACCGGCAGCAGACTTGAGGTAATGTTCTCTTTTTCTGGCCTGTTCGATTGTATCTACTTTCTCAGTATAAATCAATTCAAGGGGTCGGCGAGGCTTAGTTGAAGTAACTTTACCAGCATTATGCTCACCAAGACGGCGCTCCATATCGGTCGTAGATCCGACGTATGTTTTGGAATCTTTCAAGCTTTTTAGAATATAGATGATTGCCATATTATACTTTCCTGCCTTACCGCTTGCCCGCCTCGACTCGCAAGGCTCGCCGACGCGAGGCGGGGCTACTCCCCAATAAGCTGAACTAATATAACGACTTTTAATCACCCTGTAAAGTGACTGGCTGTCCGTACTGCTGATACCAAGTATTGGTTAGCAACCCAGTTGGATCATACTGACGTTTAGCAGCAAACCAATCATTAATGTTTGGATACGCCGTTTGTAGTTGCTCATTAGAATAATAGAGTTGATACGGTAAATAGAAACTACCCTGCAGGCTGGTGGCGAGATCAATTAATTCGGTCGTAGTTTGTTTAAGTACTTGGCTATCAGCTTCGTTTAACCCTTGATTAAAATACAACACAAAGGCAAAGCGGTCTTCCGGAGCATACGGCAAGGCTGTGATCGTATCTTGATGCACAATCCGGATCGTAACATTCAACAAATTAGCTTGGTTGGTCTCCACAATCGAGCGTAGACCATCCACAAATTGTGGCATCTGATCCAGCGGAATAAAGTATTCCTGCAAAATATCGGTGTCGGGCAAACGATTTTTTAAGTATTGCATGGAATCCGACATCTCTTGATTACGTGATACTAGACACTCCCCCGCTTGGCTCATCGCCGTATTACGCGTAACGCAGGTGCGTACACGTGGTTGTAAATATTTCTCCAGTGTCCACCTAAGCCAACGACCTACTTTGCCGGTTTTGGAAAAATTGATCACCCAGCGCATAAACCAAGTATGTTGCTGTGGCTGTATGGTAGGTAGAGATTGGTCGTAACTGGTTTTAGTATAGGCATGCACAGCAGTTTCGGTGAGATAGCTGTTCGGGGAAACTGATAAGCGCGCATAAAATAAGCCTAACTGATCATTGCCCGCTACTTGGTTTTGGTAGTAACTGGGAAAATCATGATAATCCATATACTCGGTCGTGAGCGCATAGAGCTCATTATCAACTACGCTCAGATCTGCATCCAAAATAATGCCAAATAAACCGTAGCCGCCTAACACATGTTTAAATAAGTCAGCATTTTCTGTGGGGCTAGCGGTGACAATAGTACCATCCGGCAACATGATATGCATCGCTTGCACGGTTGAGGCCACTTGCCCGGGCTGATGAGCAATTCCATGCGCATTCACACTCAATGTTCCACCGACGGTAAAGATATTAATCGACTGCATGGCTTGTACGGCTAATCCCTCCGCATCGAGCTGTGCTTGAATTTGCTGCCAAGTAGCACCAGCTTGCACATGCATCACCCGATCAGCTTTATTGATCGTCACTTCGTTGTAGTTACGCATATCTAACACCACCCCTTGCTGGTTAAAGGCTTGCCCACCCATACTATGACGTTGGCCGGCAGCAGTAATCGACAAATCATGATCGCGCGCAAACTGTAACGCTGTGCTGATATCGTCGGTTGATTGTACATCCACTATTCCATAAACGGTGGTTTGATTGAGGCAGCTGGCGTCATTAATAGTGCCGCCAAACTGGTTGAATAATCCTACAGATAACTGGTCAGCGGTCAGTGTAATGGTAGTGGGCTTAGTTTGATCTGTAGATTGCGGAAAAATATAGTTACAGTCTTTGGGTTGTGTGGGAGCCGCCGCATATAGATAGAACTTGCGCGCTACCACGGCTAAACTAACTAACAGCATGGCACAGCTGACACCAAAGATTTGTTTACTACGTCGACGCATTATTTCACTTCTTTGCCGCCGATGGTTTGCAACGCTAAATCCCAGACATTATCCATTTCAGCTGGATTAACAGCAGCAATATTATCCGATGGCAGGGTGTTCAACACCGACACATCAATATCGTACTGGTCCCCAACGACGCATTCGACAATAATATCTTTGCCCAATAGTTGCGCCAAGATGCCTTCAATCGCCCGCAAGTGTTCCAGTTGACAGACTCGATCGCGGTGAAAATCATAGCGAAAACCAAACTGTACGCGGTTAGGAGCATAGGCACCAGCCACATGCGCCACCGATAACGCCATCGCCAAGGCGTGATTCACTTCTTTGGTGCGCCGCATCACCTCGGCCCAATGTTGTTTCACGGCATCTACCATGACTTGGTCGGACTCCCGTGCACTAGTGGTTTGGGCGACTGGTTGCGGTGGCTTGCCGGCGGTAGCTTTGGGAGCAGTTGGTTTTGGTGTGGTTGGTCTGGAAGTTGGTGATTGAACTGGAGTGGGAACAACGGATGCTGATGTTACCGTAGCGTGACCAGATAGGCACCACTGCAAACCTGGTACTTCAATTAATAGTTGCGTAATGGGACTGCGTTGGTAGAGCTCCCCCGCTGCCATGAACAGATCAAGTAGATGTAAATAATCATGGCTGGATAATTTTGTCAGCAAGCTCACTAGGCGCTCATGGGTGGATAGATGGACATCTAAATCTTCCAGGTGCGTTAAGGACTGATCAATGCTGTAGAGTAACCCACGGCGAAACAGTTCTAATAATAATTGCCACAGCTCTTTCATTTGCGCACCCGATTGCACCGCTGCCGCCACCCCTTGCGCATAGGCTTGTGGCTGGCGCTCGACTAAATGGGCAAATAATTCCACTGCCACTGCCATATCGACGCGCGGCAACACCACATCAGCTAACTCACTAGTAACCTTAGCATCGCCAGCCGCTAACATTTGCCCCAACAAACTATCGGCATCACGCACTGCCCCCTGAGCCTTACGCGCTATCCGTTCCAGTACCACTGGTTCGACTTCAACTTTTTCTTGGGTACACAACCATTGCAACCGTTTCACCATCTCTGGCAACTTAATAGTGTGGAAATCAAACCGCTGGCAACGCGAAATCACCGTAGCCGGTAATTTATGTACTTCGGTCGTCGCCAGAATAAAGACCACGTGCGCGGGTGGTTCTTCCAAAATCTTTAAGAGGGCGTTGAAGGCGGACACCGATAACATGTGGACTTCATCGATGATAAAGACCTTGTAGGTAATTTGGGCCGGAGCCACATACGCATTCTGAATAATATTTTCGCGGACGTTGTCGACACCGGTGTGGCTAGCCGCATCAATTTCAATAATATCGATGAGGTTTGTGTCTTGTAGTTGATGCTTGGCAATCGCCTCCGCATTAATGGCCTTGGCAAAAATACGAGCCAGGGTGGTCTTCCCGACTCCGCGTGGACCAGCAAACAGATAGGCATGAGCAATGCGCTGCGACTTGATTTGGTTCTGTAAGGTGAGCTTAATGTGCTCTTGGCTAATGACCTGATCAAAGGTAGTGGGACGATAAGTTCGGTATAAGGCTTGGCTCATAGGAGCCTTAGTATATGGAAAAAATGTATGGCTGGCAAGGGTCTAACTAGACAGCTCCGCGGCGCTACCACTGGGTAGTTCGGCGCTATCGCCAGCGGGCAGTTCAGCTGCATCCCCGGCCGGTAGTAGTTCCATGTCGTCGACTGCCTGATGAATCAGGTTTTCCACTGCCGCCCAGACGCTTTCACCGTCTTCAGGAGTTAGAATCACGACTTCATCGCCCGCTTCACCCTTATAATAGGTTACAGCCGCTAGAATCACTTTATAGGATTTACCACCAATGACCACACTAAATTCACCGGTGACGGCATCACGTACCAAGGTACCAACCATCCGTTTACGCTCGACCGGACCAATCTGTTTATAGACAAAACTACCGTCAGCCTTGATGGTCAGTTTTAAGATATCCCCTTCTACTAACTTGGATTTAGACGCGTAGTTGGCCGGAATGGTATAGACTTTACCGTCTGCTCCCACCATGTTTTGACCATTAAAGACACCCTCAATAATCTGGCTATTGCCTTGAAAGGTCGGTTCGGCCAGTTCATCACTACGTTGCCGGACGGTCGGGGTAACATCACCGCTATCTAAGGTGTCCAACAGTTGCTGGGCGTGGTGTAATTGGGCATTGGCATTAGCTAAGGCCTGCCGCAAATCGTGGAGAGTTTGTTCGGAATCCATACGTTTCTTTTTGTTTTAAACTGCTCTAGGGGGCTTATTGTAGCATAGGTCTGCTAGGCAGCCAAGCTGCTAGGGCCGGAACCCAGGTTGGATTGATTGGTGGATTTTTGATTTTGAATGCGGACGGTGTCATCTTGAGTAGCATCCTCATCGGGAGTATCCGTATCCTTCAACTCTTCCAGTACTGTTGGTGTCCCATCCGCATTAAGTCGTTCCTGGTAAAGGAACATCACTTTAAACCCAACCGCTTTATTCTCTAGCACAAAACCGTAGCTATTTTTCTTCACTGTGCGAAAATCAGCAGCTTGATCCTGCAGAGATTGATATAAGCTCTCCCCTTCGCCCGGTGCTACCAAAAAATGTGCGTCTCCTTTTTCGTCTAGCCGAGCAATCGTTTTTGAACCAATACTTTCTGGTTTAATAATTTCAATCGATTTATGACATTTCTCTAATGCATCATAAATATCTTCCGCTAAGTCACGCATCAGCTGATCAAGTTCATTCTTGGCTTCTGGTTCAGATGTATCGACCTCGACACCTAGGGCTTCACCCATTTTTGCGGCAGTTTTTGCCTCGAAATGTTTTTTGATTTTACTATAAATTTCAAAAGCGCTCAGTTTACGTACTGGATCTAACTCCACCATTTCTCCAGTTGAGGTTCCAGCCACATGAGCTACTTCGCCAGTAGGCAGACCACTCTTAGCTTCGGTATGGGTGCGTAAACGTCGCTTGGCTTCCAGCTGCTGTTCGAAACTTTGTTCTTGGGATGGAGGTTTTTGTTTGAATGGGAGGACTGTGGCCATATGTGTAATAATTAGGAATTAGTAGTTAGTAATTAGGATGTGTGGATTAGATCTCATCCCCCCGTCTCGACCTCCCCCTTAATCCCCCTCCTTTCAGGTAGGGAGAAGATGTCCCCTCTTTCCTGAAAGGAGAGAGGGTAGGGAGAGAGGTCGGGTTACGGGAAAGATCTAGAAAAATGAATCCGGGCTAGTTAAATCAGAGCCGCCACCTAGCTTATCAAGCTGACCACGTTCAATCACCTCCGCTTCGACAATGCTACGGTCACGGCCAAATTTCAAACGTGATAATTGTTTCAGTTGGTCTGCTAATTGCACATTTCCATCCGGTGGCAAGACGGCACGCATATTAAATGGCCGGCAAGCGGTGTTATCAATGAGCAGCTTAATATTAGCAGTATATTTTTCCACGTTAATGACATCGTTCTCGTCGAAGACAGGAGCAAATTCTTTAGCAATCATCTCGGCATCTTCTACACCAATGCGGAACGCTACTTTAGTACCGACGTTACCAAACACAGCATCGCGGACTTGGGTATTTTGATCTTTTACTAATTGAGAAATATATTGGTGCGCTAAAATCATGTTCAAGCGATATTTACGCGCTTCAGATAAAATGATCGCAATTGAATCGGTGGTATAGTTTTGGAACTCATCAATGTAGCAATAGAAATCTTTGCGTTGCTCTTTTGGTATATTGGCACGCGCCATGGCCGCCATCTGGATTTTGGATACCATAATCAAACCTAACAAATTACTGTTCACCTCACCAATCGAGCCCTTCGATAAGTTAACTAAAAGAATTTTCTGATTATCCATCACTTCCCGCACGTTAAAACCAGACCGTGGTTGCCCAACAATATTACGCATCATGTCATTGGTTAAAAACCGGCCAATTTTGGAAATCACGTACGATAACATATCGGCTGCCTGTTGACCGGCTTGGGATTGCTCATACTCTTGTTCCCAAAAGTTTTTTACAATCAAGTTCTTGACATGTTTTAACTTGTCTTTACGAAACTTGGCATCGGTGAACATGCGTGGAATTTCAATCAAGGTGGCACCGGATTCCTTATCATCCATCAACGCTAACATGGCATTACGCATGTAATGTTCAAACATCGGTCCGATCATTTCCTGACCAAACAACTTATAAAAAATGGCGACCATTTCTTGGACGGCGAAATCTTTTTGGTCATCGGTTTCATATTCCAACATGTTCAACCCCAGTGGCCGGTCGGAATCGGCTGGTGAAAAAATGACCACATCATCGGCGCGCTCTTTGGGAATACGTTCGAGTACGTCTTGCACTAAATCACCGTGCGGGTCAATAATACAAACCCCTTCCCCATTGGCGATATCTTGCATGGCTAATTGCGATAACAAGACCGACTTACCGGAACCGGTCTGACCGATGACATACATGTGCCGTTGACGATCGGCCCGTTTAATCCGTACCGGTGTCACAATACCACGATATTCCACTTCGCCTAAGATGACACCATCTTTGGGCATGTTAAACGGTGGCGCCGCTTTTTTGGATAGCAACCAGCGGATATTGGGTGTTTCCGTAGTCGGTAAAGGCATGTGGTAGAAGGTGCACAGTTCTTTCGTGTTCAACACAAAAGCTTTGTGACCATCAAAGGTGCGATAGATAAAATGCTCAATCTCCTTTTTATTGACGCTTGGTTTGCTGACTTTAAATTCGTTGGCGTAGAGCGTGCCAGAATATTGCGCGAAGGCACCTAATATAGTGTAGGCTTTATACTCCGCTACTTCTTTGGTAGCAGCCGACACAATCACCCGAATGTTGACATCAAACCCCGGATTACCCGCCTTCTCTTCAAATCCTTTGACCATCTCTTCTTCCATCGGCGACAACCGATATTCACGTTCTGTACGGATATCAATACCCTGTTCACGTTTAGCGCGATCCTTAAAAAAAATGTACTTGAAGGCAATCCATTCTCGATACAAAAAAAAGCCAGCTACTTCGGCATGGGCTTGTTCGTATTTCTTACCTTGGTGCATCACCGCCGCAATGTGCGCCGGCTTGCGTGCCCAGTGACTACGCGCTGGGCGAATCACCATTTGCACTGCTGCACCCTCATGCTTCTCAAACTTCGACAGCACGTTGGTTAAAGCATTGAGCGGATCAATTTCTAGTTTGTTGTAAACCAACAGCGGAAACTCTTCCGGTTTTTTTAAACTGACGCGTGAAGCCACTACTACGCCATTCGGTTCAAAGACATTATAGTCATCTACCTCGTCAATCACGGCAGCATCATATTGGGCTTGGAACTGCTGCTCAAAATAAGTGCGCAAATAATGTGGCACAGTCACATAAAAAGTAATCAACTGATCCTTATCAGCCACAATTTCAAAACTTAAATGATCATTACGGCCAAACCAAAATTCCTCCCACCAACTACCGTGGGGAATCTGATGCACCGCCGTATAAAAGGCTTCCGCAATACTAATCCGCTGTTCTTCTGATTGCTTACGGAACGACGGGTTATCGCCAGATTGTTTTTCTTTCAGATCCTCTTTCGGCACCCGAATCATCAGCACTGCCCGTTTCATACTGTCCGACCGATGCACAGCCGAGCGCGTGTAACGACGAATGTAGTGCACAAACAGAACGACCAGTAAGATTGCAACCAGTACGTACAGACTAAATAAAATAATCGGGTAAGTCAGTAAAAAGTCCCAGACTAGACCAAAGAATGCTGCCATACGCTAGCCAACTTTACGCTTTAGCATCTCTTCCTGCCCCAACTTCATAATCGCGTCCGCTTTTAGTTTGGCTTCTTGTTCTAAAAAGAACTTGTTAATGCCCGGGATTAGTTTGAGCCAAGAGCGCAACAAGTGTAATACTTTACGGGCGGTAAGCTTGAAACGTGCCGTTAAATCTTCAATCTGTTTGGCGATCTCCTCCCCTTTTTTACGGAAACGTTCTTGCTGGGCGGGTGTCATGGTTTGATAACTAACATCTAACCCGTTGGCCATCACCTCTTCTACTTTCACTTGCAGGACACTTTTACCAACATCATCCGTCATGACTTGATCAGTTTTGGGACGGGCGGCTTGCTTTACAACATAGGGTGATTCGTCTGGTTTCTGGTCATTAACATCTTTATATTGCTCAAACGCCTGTTCGGTCGGTTTGGGTACCTCGGGCTGATGCAACACCTCTGGAACTACCGGAACTACCACCGGCCGCTCCTGCTGGGGCTGATGGAGGGGGTGTTCAACGTGATCAGAACTATGTTCGGCGGCAGGCATGGGATTACTATAACATAAATTTGACTTTACTTCAAGGGTTTTTTTTGCTAAGGTAGCGCGATGAGACTCTATAATACCCTGACTCGCCAAGTAGAGCCGTTCCAACCGATCCATCCCACTAAGGTTGGCTTGTATACCTGTGGTCCAACTGTCTATAACTATGCGCACATTGGTAATTTACGCACTTACATTTTTGAAGATACTTTACGCCGAGTGCTGCAGTCGAATGGTTATGAGGTTAATCATGTGATGAATATTACGGATGTTGGGCACTTAACCGACGATGCCGATGCTGGGGAAGATAAAATGGAAGCAGGAGCAGCGCGCGAACAGAAATCTGTTTGGGAGATTGCCCAGTTTTATACCGACGCCTTTTGGCAAGATGCCAAAGACCTGAATATCCTCAAGCCAAACATCATCTGTAAAGCCACTGACCATATTCAAGAACAGATTGATTTGATTCTGAAACTGGAAGCTAATGGTTTCACTTATCAAACCAGTGACGGGGTTTATTTTGATACTAGTAAACTTAAAGATTATGGAAAACTGGCTAAATTAGATGTCAAAGGACTAGAGGCTGGCAATCGTGTAGAAATGGGCGAGAAAAAAAATCCCACTGATTTTGCCTTATGGAAGTTTTCTCCCAAAGATAGTAAACGAGCCATGGAGTGGAACTCGCCTTGGGGTGTCGGCTTTCCTGGTTGGCACATTGAATGTTCGGCTATGAGTTTAAAATACTTAGGTGAGCGCTTCGATATCCACTGTGGTGGGATCGACCATATTCCTGTGCATCATACCAATGAGATTGCCCAAAACGAAGGCGCTCTTGGACACCAAACTGTGAACTACTGGCTGCATGGGGAATTTTTACTGACCAATGATGACCGGATGGGGAAATCGAAAGGGAATTTTCTGACCTTGCAACTATTAAAGGATAAAGGCTACGATCCCCTCGCCTACCGTTACTTCTGCTTTTCGGCGCACTACCGTTCAAAATTAAACTTTACCTTTGAGGCGCTCGATGGTGCCCAGCAAACTTTGCATAATCTGCGGCATCAAATTATGACCTGGGGCAAACCAACCGAAGTCGATACTGTCACAATGGAACAGTTCACTCAAGCGATCAATGCTGACTTAGACATGCCCAAAGCCTTAGCGATCTTGTGGACGATGGTGCGATCACAGATGGATCCAGGTAAAAAATTAGCGACCGTGTTAGCGATGGATAGTGTGTTTGGTCTCCACCTCAATCAACCAGCCGTCGAAATTCCACCGGAAGTGATAGAACTAGTGGCTGCGCGCGAAACTGCCCGTCAGGCCAAAGAGTGGAAGATAGCCGATGAGCTGCGCAAAACCATTGCTGCCCAGGGTTATCAAGTCGAAGACACTTCCACCGGTCCGCGCATCTTTCCCCTATGAAGAACCCCTGGCTCGACTTACCCAAGCCATTGATTTTTGTGGCGCCGATGAGCGGCATTACGAATTTAGCGTACCGTCAGATCGTTAAACAGTTTGCGTCGGACATTGTGTTTCCGGAATTTGTCTCGATTGACGCCATGCATTACGGCTCAGATAAATCAGCTGAGTTATTAGAATATGAAGACAGCGAGCGACCCATTATCGCCCAGCTGTTTGGTTCTGATCCGGATTTATTCCATGAAGCGGCTTTAAAAGTGAAAGCGCTCGGCTTTGATGGAGTGGATATTAATTTTGGTTGTCCGGCACCCAAGGTAGCCAAGCACGGCGGTGGTTGTGCTTTGTTAGGTGATTTAGGGAAATGCAAAGCAGTGATTGAAGCTGTGATCTCTGCGGTGGGACAAGACTTACCGGTATCGGTGAAAACCCGCATTAGCTACAAAAAAATTCACGTGCGTGACTTCTGCCGCACCATTGCTGATCTACCCATTTCTAATTTAACCATTCATGGCCGGCCATTTGAAAAACCGTATGAGGGCGCGGCCGATTTAGATTGCGTGAAAGAAGCCAAGCAACTCGTCCCCTTCTTGGTGTGTGCGTCTGGTAATGGCCACACACCCGAAGCGGCTAAACACACCTTAGAGTACACCGGTTGTGATGGCGTTGCCGTAGCTCGTGGCACTTTTGGAAAACCGTGGTTAATTAAACAGATCAAAGAATATTTAACCACTGGCAGTTATTGGCAGCCTACCCAAGCCGAAATATTAGACACGATGTTGCAACATGCGCGACTGGCGAGCCAAATGGATACCGAACGACCATTTATTGAGATCCGTAAAGTGATGGGCTGGTATATCCGAGCGATTCCAAATGCAGCACAGTATCGCGCTAAATTGGTACGCGTCAATACGCTGGAGGAAATTGAGAGTGTGGTGGAGGAGATCAACACCTCTCTCCCTAACCCTCTCCCCTATGAAGGGAAGAGGGAATAAAGAATTATACATTCATAAATTACTCCCCTTTCCTGAATAGGAAAGGGGCTGGGGGATAGGTGTTATTCCCGATTCCGGCCAATCAATATCATGGCCACAATCGGGGCGGCGATCCAACCGAAGTTCGTCCAGTCATTGGTGAAGATATATTGCGTCAATGGTGAAAATTTTCCTAAAATACTGCCGGGCATAAACGATAACGTCACTGACACCAGCAAGCCAACATGCAACACGCTAAAGATTAAAGTCTGCCACCACT
The DNA here is from genome assembly GCA_964611225.1 of uncultured Gammaproteobacteria bacterium. Classification (GTDB taxonomy): domain Bacteria; phylum Patescibacteriota; class Patescibacteriia; order UBA9570; family UBA9570; genus UBA9570. The sequence continues at coordinate 2,715 of CAZSXL010000004.1, read as the reverse complement.
TGCCTGTTCCCGTTGGAGCCAGCGCGTTTAATACGGCTTGGCGTGATAACAAAAAGAACAAGATAATAAATACCGATAAGAAGGCGGTAATCTGCACAGTGTAGCTATCGTTCACTTTAATATTCAAGACAAATTCCGGCAAAGCTGCCACGACAGCTAACGCCATGTAGATACTAACCATAATGGCAATAATGCGATCTTTACCTAAAGACAAGCCATACAATAATGAACCAACAACAAAGAAGCCTACTAAAAACAGATCCCAAGTGGGGTTACCCATATTCAGACTATTTAAAGTCTGATCAATATTCAACTGTCCAGTGGTGGTTGTGGTAGCAGTAGTTGATTCAGTGGATGTTGTGGTCGTATCTGTTGCCACTACATTCGTATCAGCTACAACGCCGGTAGCCTCAACCGTACCAGTCACAGTGTCAGTGGCATCATCGGCCGTTGGTACAACAACGGTTTTATTTTTTTTCGCTAGTTGTAATTCCATTTAGAAACTATTATAACATAAAAGTGAAAGCGGAGCCACAACCATTGCTGGCGGGCTCCACTAGTTCCTCTCTGGGTAGATGGTGATGTATTCGGGCGGTGGCCAGCTGCCGGTAGTGATGCGGACCACCTGTTGGACGTTGACCGGAACATGGCGCATTGGCCAATGCACTAGGGTATTCCAGGTTGTCCGTCCGCTGAAGTAGAGCCGAACCGATATCGTAGTACGAATGTCCGTAGCCTGACCCAACTCCCATCGACACCACAGACTGCGTGGCGCACAGATGATGTAACCGAGTAAAGCGTGCTTTAACTCGTACAGTTCATGGACGTCACCCCATGCTAGAGGATAGCCCCGGTTATAGGCCTGGATGTAGCGTTTGATCAGCCACACCAAGCGTACTACCGTGAAGGTCTGAAACTCTGAACTGAGGATGTCGCCGTCCAACGGTTCGACAAGTAACTGGCCTGTGGCACGACCACACTCCCGCCGCAGTTCTAGCAGCGCCGCTGGGTTATAGCGTGCCTGACGAATGTCACCATCAAACCTCTGTCGCAGTGCGAGGAGGTTTACAAATGCAGCAGGCATTATGACCTCCTCTGTGCAAGCAGTGGTTAAGAAGAACTATTCCTCCGCGCAACACTTTACCAGTTATAGTGCTAAGCGCAAGTTGGTTCTAGAGATCTAGCTATTAGTTAAACTTAAATAAATCTTCAATTTTTACCTTAAATAGTTTGGCGCATTGCCAAGCTAGATACAGGGTAGGCTGATACTTCCCCCGCTCAATAGCGTTGATGGTTTGACGGGTGACACCTAATTTATCCGCCAACTCTTCCTGGGTATAGCCGCCCTTAGTGCGGTATTCTTTCAGAGTAGATGTAATGTGAATATCGGGCATTTCGGAAACTTAAATGTAAAATATACTTTACATACGGTAATGTAAAACATGTTTTACATTTGGTCAAGACCCCACTTAAAGGTTCTGTGGATAACTCACCAATGATGATCTACGTTGGTGTGGTATCCTGAAGTCTATGATAAACACAACTAAAACTTTTCTCTTCAGTGTTGGCTTAGTGCTTACTCTAGCCGGCGCCAGTTGTAACCAAACTACCTCAACCAACACGAACGCTAATACAACCAACCTCAATCCTTCTATTAATACTCCGGTAAATACCCCAGTAACTCCAGTGGGGCAAACGATTCAAAATGATCCTGGTGAACGAGATTTAATGATCCGCACGAGTAGTGATGGTGAGCAATTTGGTACAGCTAGCGTGTTTGAGGAAGCTGCTGGTGTGCCTAGCGTGATCCGAACGGATGACGATCGCTTAGTTGCCGCCTTCCAAGCATTTCCGGAGGATCTGATTGCCGCTAAAATCTCCACCGACGATGGAGCAACCTGGTCTGATCGTGAACTGATTGAAATTGAAGGCTAACCGAGTGGGTACACCCGGGCCTTTGATCCCACGGTGACCCTGACGCCAGACGGTCGGATTCGTTTGTACTTTACTTCAGAACCCAATGGTAGTCGGATGTTCGAAACCACTACAGCAATTTATTCAGCGATTGGTGATGATGGGGTACATTACACCTTCGAGCCCGGTATACGCTTCAGTAGTGATGAGGCTGTGTATGATGTAGCTGGTATTTACTTTAACAATCAGTGGCTATTAACTGCTCCAGATGGACCAGCCGACAACGGAGCGCGCTGGGCAACTTCGACTGATGGTTTAAACTTTACCCAGGCCGATGAGAACATCCCTTCTGTTGGCAACGTTAACTGGACTGGAAATTTGTTGTTATTTGATGATGGCCTGCGCTTTTATGGTGGTGCTTCTACCAGTACAGGAACTTGGTGGACGGAAAGTAGTGACGGCGAAACTTGGGCGGATCCTACACACTTGGATTTTAAAGGCTTCGATCCAGCCGTTGTACAAACCAGTGCCGAAGATTACTTGATCATCTACGTTCAATAAACAGTTAGACATTCTTAAACCGTCACTGTCTGCGTACGTCGCTTCAACCAAAGTACCAAGGCCACACAGGCATCAGATAAACCAGCAATCGCTAATACCAGCGGACCGAACCATAAACTAACGAATGATTTTAATTTAGCTTTTTCTGGCTGATCGGCTTGATAATAAACAGTCAACGCATCACCTATGGTATAGGGTGAGGGACTTTGTGAACTATAGGGATGAAATTCAATGGTCTGT
>CAZSXL010000003.1:0-20512 GCA_964611225.1 uncultured Gammaproteobacteria bacterium | reverse complement strand
GCTGTACGCCCTTCACTGCCGGAGGTTACGATCCTGTGCCACAGCGTCCAACTAAACCAACCCAATGAACATATTTTTAGAGGCTTATAACACAGTTCTATACGAACCAATCTTCAATGCGATGATTTGGTTGTATCATGTTTTGCCAGGGCATGATATGGGGGTAGCGATCATTATCTTGACCTTGGTGATCAAGGTGTTGTTGTTTTGGCCATCACTATCGGCGTTAAAGTCACAAAAAAAGTTGCAAGAACCACAGCCAATGATTGCTGAAATCCGAACAAAGTACAAAGACAACAAGGAAGAGATGGGCAAGCACTTGATGGAGTTTTACAAGACCAACAAAGTAAACCCATTCTCGTCTTGTCTGCCATTGCTTATTCAGCTACCTATCTTGATCGCTTTGTATCGCGCTTTTTTTCAAGGCCTGCAGGTAGATGCCACCACCGGCTTACTAGCAGCAGAACAGGTGCAGCATTTATATGGCTTTTTGGGCGATGTTTACTTAGTTCAAGCTATTGATACTACCTTATTTGGCCTAGTAAACTTAGCGGCTACGCACAATGTTGTGTTTGCGTTACTAGCTGGCGCGGCCGCTTTTTTCCAAGCCAAAACCATGCAAGCCAAGCGGGCGGTGGTTAAAACTGCTGGTAGCAAAGATGAAGACATTGCTTCAGCCGTCAACAAACAGATGATGTACTTGATGCCAGTGATGACCGTGGTGTTTGGTTACCAGTTTCCGGCCGGCGTAACGTTGTATTGGTTGGTCTCCACCCTATTTAGCTTAGGACAACAATTGTACTTTTTCCGGGTGCGTAAGAGTTGGGTAAAAACCAAGCCGGACGACAAAGATAAGGCAATCAGCCTACCACAGGGTCAAACAAAGTAGCGATTTCTCCGTCTACTGCTAGTGCCCGGTGATTGATCGTAGCGCCTAAACTAAACTGAATCGTTCCTAAGGTATGTTCACGCCACAGCTCGGGGGCGCGCTCTGGCCACTCTACTACTACTAAAGCATGTGGATTGGCCAGCCAGGTGGGTAGGTCTAGTTCAGTGATCGTCGAACTGTCTTCAATGCGGTATAAATCGAGATGTACTAATTGTTGGATAACCGGGTGGGTGGTGTCATAGGTATTTAACAGCGTAAAGGTTGGGCTGGTAATGGTGCGTTGAATACCAAGCGCTTCCGCCAACCCTTGTACAAAGGTGGTTTTACCTGCTCCTAACTCACCTGCTAATAAAAGCGCACCACCGGTGGTTAAACCAGCTACTAGTTTTCGCGCGAAGGCACGGGTAACGCCAGCGCTGGCAGATTGACAAAGCACTTTTTTCATGATATATTAGTATAATCATATGGCTGAACTTCGTCCAGATCGCATCGAAACGTTGCTGCTGTCAGCGGTATCACATGGTGCCTCAGATGTGCACATTATTGTCGGTCATCAACCACTGTTTCGGATTGACGGAAAATTGGTCGAGGTAGAAACGGAGGCAGTGCTGACGCCACAAGACACGCATGACTTGGTCATGTCCATGTTAAATCCTGAACAAGAGCGTAAGTTCTCACAAGAACGGGAGCTAGATTTTGCCTACGCCGTAAAACAAACCGCCCGCTTTCGCGTTAATGCGCATTGGGAACGTGGCTATGTGGGGATGGTGGCTCGCATCGTCAATGCCAACCCACCTACTATGGAACAGGTCGGCTTATCACAGCAAGCCGTGCTTGAGCTAACGCGCTTGCGCCAGGGGTTGGTATTGTTAACTGGTCCTACCGGATGTGGTAAATCTACCTCGTTGGCCGCGATGGTGGAACAGATTAATCGGGAACGGAAAGCGCATATTGTAACACTAGAAGACCCGATAGAGTTTTTATTTACTTCCAAAGAAAGCATCATTCGCCAACGCGAACTACACAGAGACTTCTTGTCTTTTGCTGAAGCCTTGAAACACATTGTGCGGCAGGATCCAAACGTGATCATGGTGGGAGAAATGCGTGATTTAGAAACGATTGCTGCTGCCCTCACCGTGGCAGAAACAGGGCACCTGGTGTTCGCCACTTTGCACACCAACGGTTCAGCTGAAACGATCGACCGTATTATCGATGTCTTTCCGCCGTTTCAACAACACCAAATTCGTCTGCAGTTATCCTTAGAACTAAGAGCAGTGATCTCACAAGTGCTGCTGCCCGGTATTAATGGTGGTCGGGTGGCGGCGCGCGAAATCATGATGAATACACCGGCGGTAGCCAACTTGATTCGTGAAAATAAAGTGGCGCAACTACAGACGGTCATGCAAACTTCGGCGCAAGAAGATATGATCACACTAGACCAGGACATCAAGCGGCTCTACCAAGACCGACAAATTAGCCGTGATGTGGCCAAGGTGTACATGGAGAACCCCGAGCTCTTGCCATAGTGAAGCAGATTGGCTACAGTAACGAAGCTTTTCGGCCCTCGTAGCTCAACGGATAGAGCACTGGTCTTCGGAACCAGGGACGTAGGTTCGATTCCCGCCGAGGGCACTAAGAACATTCACTCACTATAGACTATGGAAGCAGTTGTTGGGCTCATCATGATCGGAGTAGTGCTGTTGATGTTAGCCGGTTTTATGCTGTTTTACATAACGCTATTTGGATTCTTCATCTTAATATTGGTGTTTTGGATAGTGATGGTAGTGGATGTCGTGCAGCGTAAATTTTCGAATGAACCTGACCGACTTATCTGGGTGTTGGTGGTAATATTAACTGGCTGGGTTGGTGCGCTGATTTATTACTTCGTCATCAAACGACCAGAAGATTTGAAATTAAAAACAGAGCGCTTGCAAGACTAAGCAATATTCGTTAGAGTATGGGAACTTTGTAGGCTTGCTGCTATGAAGCCTTAGCGAAGCAGAGTCCCCGTAGCTCAGTTGGTAGAGCAGTCGCCTCTTAAGCGAATGGTCACTGGTTCAAATCCAGTCGGGGGCACATGAGGACAAACAAAACACCGCCTACTCGGCGGCGTTTTTGTTACAGCTATTTAACCCCCTTTTAAGGAATCCTTCAACGCTTTGCCAGCTTTAAACTTGGGTACCAGCACGGCGGGCATCTGAATTTTTTGGGTTGGGTGGAGCGGGTCGACGCCTAAGCGAGCAGTGCGCAAGCGGGAGGAGAAGCGACCAAAGCCAGTTAAGTTGACTACCTCGCCGGCTTTAATGTTTTTTGTAATAGTATCCAACAAAGCATTCATCATCGTCTCGACTGCTTTCTTGCTCAATTTTGTTTTTTCGGCAATGACACCGATCAGGGTAAACTGGTTCATGCGGTTAGTATATTATGCACCCACTACGCGGTCAACGCGTTCTAGGTGCACGACATAACCAGTGTGCGGATCAATCTCAATCAAGACAGAGTTAAACAGTATGGGGCCGTCTTCGGCTGGAGCGAGTGCCCCAGGCATTTGCGTTAAGAAACGGTTTAAAACCTTCCCTTTATCGGCTCCAAGCACCGAGTCAGCGGCTGCTACCGAACCAAGGTCACACACCAAACCAGTCCCCTGCTTCAGGATGCGTAGGTCGGCAGTAGGTACGTGGGTGTGTGTTCCCACCACCATGGAAACGCGTCCATCGAGGTGCCACGCCAACGCTTGTTTTTCGCTAGTGGCTTCAGCATGGATGTCGACTATAATGGCAGCGAAGTCTTCACGTTTAAATTGTTTCAAAATTTCATCCACACAGTAAAATGGATTATCCACTTGTTGTGGCATGAACACCTGTCCCGCTAAGTTAATCAGTAATACTTTTTTGGTTCCGACTTCAAACGTAATATAACCTTTGCCTGGATCCACCTTTGGAAAATTCGCTGGGCGGATCACCCGACAATCGGAACGTTTCAGATACTCGACACCATCTTTGTTATCAAAGATGTGGTTACCAGAACTGAAGTAATCCACGCCGGCTGCACGCATTTCGGTCACAGTAGCCTCACTAATGCCGTTACCATGCGCCATATTTTCGGCATTCATGCAGACGGCATCTAGTTTGAGTTCAGACCGCAAGCCGGGCAGCAACTGGGCTACAGCCGAACGACCAGCCTTGCCGACCACATCGCCAATGTACAAAAAGCGCAGCGTGGCCATTAACGAGCGTATTCAATGACGCGGGTTTCGCGGATGACGGTCACGCGAATCTCTCCAGGATATTTTAGTTCTTGTTCAATCTTCAGCGCGATGTCGCGGGCTAATTTAGAAGCAGCATAGTCATCAATTTTATCTGGGCGGACAAAGACCCGCACTTCACGACCAGCTTGGATCGCATACACTTTATCAATACCGTCGAAGGTTAGCGCCACATTTTCTAGTTCTTCTAAACGTTGGGTGTAATTTTCAAAGGTATCTTTACGCGCACCAGGACGGGATCCAGAGATGGCATCAGCTGCTTTTACAATGATGGCTTCCAAAGTCGGTGGATAGTCATCGTGGTGGTGTAAGATCGGAGCAATAATGGCATCGCTCAAACCAAATTTTTTGGCAATGTCACGACCAATTTCTGGATGAGTACCCTTCATTTCATGGTCAACGGATTTTCCAATGTCGTGCAATAGGCCACCTTTACGAGCAACACTGACATCCGCACCTAGGTGTTCGGCCAACATCGCGGCCAGGAATGACACTTCAATGGAATGCCGTAAGACGTTTTGTCCATACGAGGTACGGTATTTGAGACGACCCAAAATGGAGACTAACTTTGGCTCAAACCCAGTAATACCGGTTTCAAACAAAGCGTCTTCACCGGCTTTTTTAATATCTAAGGCTAAGTCACGCTTGGCGCGCTCGACACAGTCTTCGATCCGGGCCGGGTGAATACGGCCGTCTTCCATTAGCATTTCTAAGGCGCGTTTAGCCAAGTGCCGACGAATCGGTGAAAATCCAGATACCACAATGGTTTCTGGAGTGTCATCAATCAGAATTTCAACACCAGTCAGCTCCTCGATGCGTTTAATGTTTCTACCTTCTTTACCAATAATACGACCTTTCATGTCATCGCTGGTCAGGTGTACCGAGGTTGTAGTGGTTTCAGTAGCGTGGCTAGTAGAGCAACGTTGAATAACCACGGCCATCAGTTCGTTGGCCTTGCGTTCTAACTCTTCACTGCCCTGTTCCTGCAACTTGCGCAGACGAGATAGTAAGGCATCGTGGCTTTGATCCTCAACGCGCTGTTCTAACAGTTTCACAGCATCATTACGATCCATGTTCGCCACTTTTTCCAGCCGAGCGACTTGTTCTACCTTCAAAGCTTGAATGTCTTCTTTGAACTTATCGATCTCTTTAGCTTTGTCTTGTAGTTGGCTTTGTTTGTTTTCCAATTCTAGTAGCTTATCATCAAACAAGCTTTCCCGTTTTTCTAAACGACGCTGGGCAGCGGTTACATCCTGGCGACGTTGTTCTTCGTCACGCTTGGCTTCTTCTAATACTTTTAGTGCTTTGTCCTTACCTTCAAGCAAAATGGCTTGGGTTTTAGACTTAGCTTCTTGGATAATGGTTTCAGCTTTAGCTTCTGCTGAACCGGTTGTTTTGGCCGCTACTTGTTTGCGGTACCAGTAACCCACTAGGCTACCGGCGACGACACCAACCACAAGTAGAACTGGGCCCATAATGAGCGCTATTCCATCCATATCGGTTTGAGTAAATAACTGACTACAGCGTAGACAAAAAAAGTGGCGTTCCGAGTGAGACGATTGTAATCATTTTCTTGCCTAACGTTGGTTTCTAATTAAGGATATCGTTGCGATCAGCCAAAAGCACTCGACAGGGATTACCGTAGCATCTAGCCGATGATCTTGTCAATAATGCCGTATTTCTTGGCTTCTTCGGCACTCATGAATTTATCGCGATCGGTATCTTGTTCAATCCGCTTGAGGTCTTGACCGGTATGTTTGGCCAAGATTTTGTTCAATCGATCACGGGTACGTAAAATATGCTCGGCGCGGATTTTAATATCAGAAGCCTGGCCCTCAGCTCCACCCAGCGGTTGGTGGATCATGATTTCAGAATTGGGCAACGAGAAACGCTTGCCTTTGGTACCACCAGCCAGCAGTAATGCTGCCATGGAGGCGGCCGAACCAATCACCACGGTAGCAATATCACACTTCACATATTGCATAGTGTCATAGATGGCTAGGCCAGCAGTAACGTAACCTCCGGGTGAATGAATATAAATTTTTACTTCTGCTTTGGCGTCCTGGGCCTCTAGGAACAATAATTGAGCAATGACACTATTAGCGACCATATCGTCGATGGCAGTGCCAATAAACACAATGCGCTCCTTGAGTAAACGGGAGTAGATATCGTAGACCGGTTCTCCGTCAAACGATTTTTCGACGACCATGGGAATAAGATTAATCGCTTTGGGTTGTGGGATGGATGACATAACCGGTTGGTGTAATTTCTAAATTGCCTGACATGGTGAAGCCAGCTGCTTTTTTGTGGCCACCACCTCCATAGAGCTTAGCAAATTCGGTCACGTCAATCAACGGATGTGTGGTGCGTAAGCTACCCTTGATCACATCCGGTGCGGTTTGGGTGAGTACTAGAACGGCTTTGTGAGCAGCCTGGTCGAGTCCATTCAGAAAGTTGGAAATCCCAGATACGGCTTCGTCGTCGGCGTTACACTCATGGATGTCCTGGAGGGTCAGGGCAGTAACAATCATTCCTGTTTCTTTATCTTCATGCAGTCGCTCTAGCGCCCGGCCCCATAACCGCAAGGTATTAAAGGGACGATTCTGCACAGCATGTTTTGAGATCAAGGATAAGTTTGCTCCTTTAGCAACTAGCTTAGAGGCCACCTCCACGGCACTGGCCGTGGTAGCTAGGTTGGTGAGGTTGCCAGTATCGGTAATTAACCCAGTCAGCAAACAGGTGGCGATAGCGTGATCAACCGCTTGCACACTATTTAACAAATGGTAGACAATTTCGCAGGTTGAAGAAGCGGTAACATCTACTAAGTTCAGTAGACCATATTTTGGGTTTGTGACATGGTGGTCAATATTGACTAAGGTGTATGCTCCTGGCAGTTGCGATACATTATCGGCCACACCAGCATAGCGTAGATCACCAGAGTCAACGACAATGACAACATCAACTTCAGATGAGTTCCAGATAGCTTGATGCGGCCCTAGCTGATGTGCATCAGGTAAGAACAACATGTAATCAGGCGCCGGATTAACGCAGTAGTTGGTGACTGACTTACCAATCCGCAGACAGTATTGGCGTAATGCCAACGCTGACCCAATGGTATCGCCATCCGGTTTTCGGTGGGACACAATCAAGACGTGGTGTGCACGTTTGATGGTCGCTAGAATGTCAGCGTATGTTTTGGTAAACATAACGTGCAACCTTACTGGTTTTCTGGCAGGCTGTCAAGTAGACGTTCAATCTTAGAGGCCTGGCGTTCGATATCATCTAGTTCATAACGAAACCGGGGCACCCCGCGAAAAGTGATATGGCCGACTACATCAGCAATAATGTCTGGGTTGCGCCGGCGAATCATTTCCAGGGCAGAGCCAGCCTGGTCATCGGGCACGATCGATAGAAAGACAGTGCAGTAGTGCAAATCAGCCGTCGTGTGCACTTTAGTGATGCTAACAATCACGCCCGGTGGCAGTTCTACCAACCGCAACAAGGCGGTGGCAAAGTAGTCTCGCAACACGGAGTTAATTTGGCGCATGCGTTGGGTAGGCATACTAGGCTAGCTCACTGGCTCTAAGACGCGTTTGTTTTCCTCGGCTAGATAAATTTCAACCACATCCCCTACTAGCGGTGTGATGGTTGTGTCAATCCGGATGCCGCATTCGTTACCGTTCAGTACTTCGCTAATATCTTTTTTGTTGCTTTGCAATTGCGAGATGGTCGCCTCACCCACCATTTTATCATTGCGGACAATTTTCGAGATGGCTTTATGACGAATACTGCCAGATATCACGCGGCCACCAACAATGGCAAATCGACCAGTGCTGCGGAAGATCGCCAGTAAACGTACCTCACCAATTTTCTTGTAGGTTGTGTCCGGAGGTAACAGTGCTTCCAGTTCGGTGGTAATGTGTTCGAGTAGTTTATAAATCACGGTAAAGGATTGCGCAGTGGTTTGGGTACCTAAGGCATAGTCAGAGGCTGCCGGTGTCATGTTCACATTGAAACCAATTAGCCGAGCTTTGGAAGATACCGCTTGGTTAATATCTTTTTCAGTAAAGTTGCCTAGACCACGACGAATGATATCGATTTCCACATCTTTAAAGTGCAGTTTCTCAACCGCTTCGGCGACTGCTTCTAATGAACCTAACGTGTCCGCCTTCAAAATAATCGGTAGTTGGATGCCTGTTTTGGCAACCTCGGTTTTGTGCTTCATATACCCAAAACTTTGGTAGGATTTTTTCTGTTTTCGTTTTAATACCTTGGGGTCGTTAGTAATGGTCAGAATGTCTCCTACGACTGGAGCGTTCTTTAAACCCAAAAATCGAACAGGCGTAGACGGTGTAGCTTCACGCACGGGTGTACCGCGCCAAGAGGACAAGGCTTTAATTTTACCAGCTACATCCCCCACCTCAACAATATCCCCGATGCGCAAGGTGCCGGTTTGTACTAGCACAGTGGCAATTGGTCCAGAATCTTTATCGATGCGTGATTCAATAATAGTACCAACGGCGGTGCGATCAGGGTTGGCTTGAATCTTGTCTTGGTGCAGGTCAGCTACTAACAACACCATGTCTAGGAGTTCATCGATATGTTGATTAGCCTTGGCAGAAATAGGCACACAAATAGTTTTGCCACCCCAGTCTTCTGGAATTAAGTTTACTTCCGATAACCCCTTTTTCACTTTTTCTACATCCGCATCCGGTTTATCCATTTTGTTGATGGCTACTACAAACGGAAGCTTGGCTTTTTCTAAGATGCCGATCGCTTCAATTGTTTGGGGTTTAAGGCCATCGTCGGCGGCTACTACTAAAATAGCAACGTCAGCTATGTTAGCGCCACGTGACCGCATCGCGGTAAAGGCCTCATGACCGGGAGTGTCAATAAAGGTAATGTTGCGACCCTTATATTCAATTTGATAAGCACCAATGGTCTGCGTGATGCCACCGGCCTCTTGGGCAGCAATATTGGTTTTGCGGATCGCGTCTAGCAAGGTAGTTTTACCATGGTCTACATGACCCATCACTACAATCACTGGCGGGCGGGGTTGTAGTTTTTTATCGGTATCTAACGATAATGCAGTTTTTAGTTGTTCTTCACGTTCCACAGCCCGGTCATCTACCTTGGCAGCTACGCGCTGGGTTTTGTAACCCATGTCTTCAGCAATAATGGTGGCAGTATCGAAATCAAGGTTTTCGTTGATGGTTGCCATGACACCATTACGCATCAGAATAGAGATCAAATCCGTAACGGGCTTACCTAATAGTTCTGCAAATTGTTTGGTGGTGACCGGGTCTGGCACCTCTAAAACTTTGGCACCTGGATCCAGTTCAGCTTTAACTTCTTCAGCCTGACGTTCGTGCGAAAAGAGACTCTTTCGTTGCCCGAGCTTGTGGTGACTTTTAATGGCGGCAATCAAGCGTACAGCGATAGTATCATCCACTTTAATCGCTCGTTCACCAATGTCAAAACCGAGTTCAGCCACTAAGGGGAAGAACTCTTCTTTGGTCATTTTTAGTTCACGGACTATCTCGGTAACGTTCATAGTCCCATTAGACTATCGATTTTACAGCTCAATGTCAAGCTACAAGAGACGTTGTTTACCGACGATCACTTTAATCGCTTTGGCTTTTAGACTGAACGAAACGGGGGTTTTTAAGGCGGTGGTTTGGTCGAGTAGTACAGATACAGAGAGATCCGGATGTTCAACCATGACTTTATTCACTAGCACAGAGGTTGGGTGGTGAGGTGTTTGCTTACGCAGGAACCCGCTTGGTTGACTATGCGGTTGGAGCGTTAGGTGCAGTTGGTGAGTATCGTACACAATGGGTGCCTCTACCCCACTATCCAAGACATGACCAAGGCTAGCCACCGCTAGTGTTGTTGTATCCGTCTGCGTAGTGATACTCCACTGGCCATCACAGGTTATTTTAGTGCCACGTGGTAGTGCAGCTGTTACCTCGGTCAAAAAATAGGTCTGGTTGGCTTTACCGAGCGCCAACTGTTTAGTAATCCGTCTCGATAACGCATTGCAACCATCCATTGGGTCCGTTACTCCAAACAGTGGCCCCAGTGCCGTCGGACCAAACGGCAAAAAACCGACGGCAACATCATACTGCGCTGTCACTTGCAATGTGCGCAAAAAGGTTTGATCAGTACCCACAACGACAATGGTGTGGGCGCCATTTTTAACCCCATGGTCAATCAACTCTTTAATATTACGCAGCGGTGTTAAACGCTCAATCCGCCCATTAATACCAAGTTCAATCACGCGACTCTCAATCCGGTCGAGCAGCGTAGCATATTTTTTATCGAGTACGACGGCGTCGTACAGATAAAAAAACATAACTTAATCTAAGCGGTACCTTCGTTGCTCTGGGCACCCGTAGTGCATTGACCTTTCAGAACAGCGCCAGTTTCAACGGATAAAATATTGGTGGTGACGTCGCCAAAAATTTTCCCAGAAGTCATCAGTTGTAGTTGACCATGGCAGTGTACATTACCCTTAATTTCACCCGCTACCACCAAGTTGTTTGCCTCAACATCTGCTTCAACTCTAGCACTAGATTCAATGGTCATGTCATCTGACGTTTTTAGTGTACCGACAACTTCACCCCGTACGGTCAAGTGTCCTGTACCAATGCACTTTCCTTCTACGCGGACTCCGTCGCCAATCACTGTGGTTGGTTGTGTGCCTACTAGCTCCTCCTTGGAGTTAAACATTTTCGCCATAATACCAACCAGAATAAATAATGATCTATACGTATCTGTATATCGCAAAGCTGGCGCGTTGTCTACACTCCTCTCACCTGATACAATGTCGCCATATGGATATACCATCGAACTTAAGGAAAGAGATGACTGTATTTTTGAGTATTTTAGCCATCGTATTAGTGGCCATCATCACTCTCTATCAATACGACCAGCAGACTGGTGTAGTCAGTGCATTTGCTAGTCGGCTCTTCAATTGGCTAGTAGATTAAAGTATTTTAATTGTACGACACTTAAAATAATCTGAAATTAGCTATTTTTGCCTCAGTAGCTCAATGGATAGAGCAATCCCGTCCTAAGGGAAAGATGGGAGTTCGATTCTCTCCTGGGGCACCCGGTGCATTTACTCGCAGACTCGTAACTGCCCGGGCAAGCCCGTGCGGTTACGAACAGTAGTGAGTAAACGCCTCGGGCAAGCCCATGTTGCAATAAGTAATCGCCTCTAGTAAACTCACTTGCATGCATTATGTCTATGTTCTAGAGAGCAGCGTAGATAAAAAGCAATATGTGGGCTGTACAGCTAATTTAGAAAAACGTATCCAGGAGCACAATGCAGGTCTTAATGCGTCTACGCAAGCACGTCGTCCTTTAAAACTAATTTACTACGAAGCCTTTTTGTTGAAGGAAGATGCATTTGCCAGAGAAAAGATACTAAAAGGACAGTGGGGTAGAAAGTTTTTACAGCGGGTTCTAAAACATTACTTTCAAAACAAGTAACTTCACACCGCACGAATGAGCCTAACCATAGCTTGGGCTCGCCCGTGCGGTTCAACGAAGTTGAAACGCCTCGGGCCCTTAGCTCAGTTGGTAGAGCGTTCCCATGGCATGGGAAAGGTCACCGGTTCGAATCCGGTAGGGTCCACTCAAAAACGCCCCGGGGCCTGTAGCTCATCTGGTAGAGCGCAGCATTCGCATTGCTGAGGTAAGCGGTTCGAGTCCGCTCAGGTCCACTACATGTCTAGTGAACTCATTAACCTAATCATTGCTACATCTACAGGTTTAGTGTTGTTATTTGGGTTTTTATTGTTGCGGCGGTATCCATTAGCCACGTTGGCCGGTTTAGGTGCCTGTTTGATCTTAGTTTTCTGTGGAACACTGTGGCTTGCCATTGTAGGTCCGGAACAATTTGGCATCAAACCCAGTTGGAATGGCATCATATTGGTAGCAGCTTTACTCTTGTTAGTATTTCTAACCTGGAGAACATTGCACTATAAGCGCACTGGTAAGTAGTACTACAAGCCGCTATTCCATAACATTTTAAATAGAGAGACCATAGAGGCCGCTAGCATTTTGTCTTGAATTGAAAGGGCATAAGGGGACTGGCCGGTGGAAACAATCACTACAGTATCATTGATTACCATAAAATCGTGATCATAGAGGTCTGTACCAGTCGGTAACAGCTTCCGTTTATAATTGGGGTTGGCCTGGGTATATTCTAAACCCGCCTTATTAGCTGGTAGTAGTTCTTGAATGTGCCACTGATTCTTCACAGCTAGCACATCAAACTCAGCGATAATCCCAGGTATAACCCGCTGCAAGTCGCGCATCGAGGCGGCGGTATAAAGTATTTCTCCGCGGTTCAGCAAGGGGAACAGGGTTCGGTAGAGAGTAGTAATCTGGGTAATGCCGTCATAGTAGCGCACCACAGGCTTTGTTCCACGTGGAACATTCTGTAGGGCCAGTAAAGAGGGTAGTACGTCAAAGTAGGTTTGTTGTTGGCGCTGAATAAGCTCTTTAATAGCGTCTATGGAACTAATACTGTAGTGTTTTTTACTGCCAACAACCTGTACTACCAATCCCCGATTAATTAAAGTTTTAATCGTGTTGTAGAGTGTGGGGCGTTTGAGACCTGTAAATTGGGATAGTTCTAGTATTGAGCAGTTACCCAGCTGTAGGACACCACAGTAGGTGAGTGTCTCATGCTCACTAAACCCTAACTGTGTTAGTAGAGATTTGATTTGTTCCACATGGAACATTATCGCTTATAAATCATTATATGTCAAAAGAATTGACATAAATATATACAAAGAAACACTTATATATAAATAAGATTATTAGAATGTGGGTAACTAAATTCTATAATATGTCAAAATAGTTATAAAGAATATAGTAGAACAGTCATAAGGAGGAACTATGACGTTCGAAGAAATCATCGCAGACCCAACTATCATCAACCAGATCACTGCCTTGTTCGTCGACAACACTCAGCGTCGCGAGCGTCGCCAGTGGGCCTACGTGAATGTACATGGGGTATGCCAGTTTCCCTGCGGATGCAAGGTGGAAGAGATGCAGATTCCGATTGGTGACCTACCTCAGTGTCGTCCCACCGTTTGGGTCTCTAACGCGGTGAACCATGATACAGCCTGTATTGGTCACCTGATAGTTCCAGTCGGCAGCGTGGAACCGTCGGAAGGTTCACTGGCACTGATCGCGTATGGCAATGGCCGTCTGGAGTGCTGTATCTGTGGTCAGGTACTGGGTTGGTGGAAGAACCATCTGGAGGCCTGATCTTCGAATCCTGGGTTGTTGGCACTAGTCGACAACCCAGCTTTTCGTTATGGTGTAGAGATGTGTATCATGGCTGTCACTAAAACGATACCGATAGAACGAATCTTGCTGGTGTTGGTCGAGCAACAAATTACTTTAGTTGGTGAGAGTCGTTGGCAAGAAGCTAAAGACAAATTACCACTGTTGCCGCCAGGTATCGAGAAGCACTTTATTGGTCATCTACAAACTAATAAAGTAAAAGAAGTAGTAGCAGCGTTTGATGCGATTGAAACCATTGATAGTGATAAGTTGTTGTTAGCAGTAGCGATTGAAGCTCAAAAGCAGGGGAAGGTGATGCCTATTTTTTTACAGGTGAACATTAGTAATGACCCGGCTAAGTTTGGTTTTGGGCTCACTGAACTGGCCGCAGCGGTGGAAAAAGCGCGTAGTTTACCGACCGTCAAACTGGTCGGGTTAATGACCATTACGGCTCAAGCAGCCACTGAAGTGGTGCGACAGGATTACAAAACGATGAAACAATTACAGCTGAAGTACCAACTGGAGGAGTTATCCATGGGCATGTCGCACGACTGGCAGATAGCAGTGGAGGAGGGCGCCACCATTGTGCGTTTAGGTACGGCCCTGTTTGGGGAGCGGAGTTAGGGACTAGACTAGTTAACCTTTTTCTGTTAGAATCCACTCCCAATGAACACTATTGTCCTACTCATCGTCCTGGTCTTTCTCTCCGGATTTTTCTCTGCGTTAGAGATCGCTTTCTTTTCGTTAAGCGAAGCTAAGTTACGGGGCTTGGCCGAACGTAAAGATAAGATAGGCAAACAGGCTAAACTAGTCATGCGCATTAAGAAAAATCCGCAAAAGTTGTTGGCTACGGTAGTAGTAGCGGACAACTTAGTCGATGTCGCGGCTTCGGCTATTGCCACCGCTGTCGCGATTGAATGGTTTGCTAGTCTGGGGGTGGGCATTGCAATTGGTATCATGACCTTTGTGATTTTGATTGTTGGCGAAATTGTACCGAAGCCATTAGCCCAAAAGCACTCAGTGCTGATTGCGCGCTGGTCGTCCCCAGCCACCCTTGGTCTGGTGTACTTACTATCGCCGCTGACATTTATTTTTGAAATGGTTGTGCGGGCAGTTCATCACTTGTCGGGCACACCCAGTCACCAGGCGATTTCCAAAGAAGAAGTGAAAGCCATGGTGTACATGGGTGCCGAAGCTGGCGCGGTAGCCTCAGAAGAACGTGAGATGATCGATAATGTTTTTTCTTTGGATGCTGTTTCGGCTGAAGACATCATGACGCACATTAATGATGTAGTATCACTAAACTTGGCACAATCCAATGAAGAGTTGATTCGGATCATGACCGAAACTGGGTTTTCACGTTTTCCTGCCTACGCCGGCAATATTGATAACATCGTCGGTATTATGTACTCGAAAGATGTCATGGAAGCGTTGGTCAATGCGGCGGGCAAGATAGAGCAAGTAGATGTGAAGAAGTTAGTGCAGCGAGCGATTTTTGTGCCGGAACAAAAGCCAGTACTAGAAGTATTACGTGATTTCCAAAAACAATATAAGCACATTGCCATTGTCGTCAATGAGTTTGGTGAAACTAGGGGAGTGGTCACACTTGAAGATGTGTTGGAAGAAGTAGTGGGTGATATTGTGGATGAGCAAGATACTGCTTCGGGGCGCATCAAACGGATCAACACTAAAACCATCGTGGTAGATGCAGATGTGACGGTAGAGGAAATTGAGAAGTTGATCGATACGCGCGTGTATGATGATGACCACAAAACAATTGCTTGGGTCATCTTGAATGAGCTGGGTCGGGTTCCTAGTAAAGGTGATGAGCTGACGTTACAAAAAACAAAAATTATTATCGAGGAAGCGGAAGAACAGAAGATTAAACGAGTCAAATTGATCAAAATTCGCTAAAATGATATCATAAAAATATATGGCACAAGCTTTTACCGACGCAGATTTCAAAAAAGAAGTACTAGACGCCAATGTTCCTGTACTCGTTGATTTTTGGGCCAGTTGGTGCGGCCCATGCAAATTGCTTGGCCCAATTGTGGAAGAGTTAGCCGAAGAATACAAAGGTAAACCAGTCAAGATCGGCAAGATGGAAGTGGATGAAAATGAAGCCACCCCAGCCCAGTATCAAATTATGAGTGTACCTACTCTGATTTTTTTCAAAGGCGGTCAGCCTGTACAACAGCTGACCGGCATGCAAACCAAGGCCGATCTCAAAGCAGCGCTTGAAGCATTAATGGCATGACCTATGATGTCGTCATCGTCGGCGGTGGCCCTGCCGGGTTAACCGCCGCTTTATATACTGCCCGGCGTAATCTGCACACATTAATTGTATCTAAAGATTTAGGTGGACAAGCGGCTACGACCAGTGTGATTGAAAACTATCCTGGCGTCGGAGCGATCGATGGTTTTGAGCTGATGCAACGGTTTAAGGATCAGGCGGTGTCGTACGGTGCCGAATTTGTACTGGGAGATGTACATACCATTGTGCCAGAATCCAACGAGACCTTTACCGTGACGTATAATACCGAAACCGTAACTGCTCGCAGTGTTATTTTGGCGTTTGGTCTAACCCCGCGTAGTTTAGGTGTTCCGGGTGAGGCGGAGTTGATGGGCAAAGGTGTCACGTACTCAACCGCTGCAGTGGCGGATACACTCCACGGTAAAACAGTGGCGGTGATTGGTGGTGGTAACTCGGCGATTGAATCAGTGAACTTGTTGGCGGACATTGCCAAGCAGGTATATTTAGTACATCGTCGAGATCGTTTCCGTGCAGAAGCCGTGCTCCTAGAAAAAATGGGGCAACGTACAAATGTCACCCAAGTACTGAATGCTGAATTGAAACAGATTCATGGCAGCACACAAGTAACGGGTATCACCGTCCTGCAAGGTGCAAACAAAGTTGAGAAAGTAATCGATTTGGATACCGTCTGTATCAACGCCGGCTTTATGTCTAAGACCAGTTTTTTAGACGGTGTGGTAGAGATGAGTGCCAAGCATGAGGTAGTGATCCAACCAGACTGCCACACTTCCCGAGTTGGCGTGTTTGCCGCCGGAGATATCACAACTGGAAGTTATAAGCAAGTGGTCGTATCCGCTGGTGAGGGTTGCAAAGCGGCCTTGGCATGCTATACCTATTTAGGTAAAAAAGACGGCAAAGATGTCTCTATCGACCAAGATTGGCAAGTGACATCCGGACCACATTTTATTCGATCGTGATAGTAGTTAGTAGTTGGCAGCTAGTAGTTAGGGAACTATCATCTGCCAATTGCTAATGACTAACTACTAATTACCAATTACAAACTCATGAAAACCCCGCCCATCTCCAAACGAGCAGTAAACTTACAAGCTTCACCGTTACGTAAGCTTGCCGCCAATGCCGAAGCTCGTAAAAAAACCGGTGTCAAAGTGTATCACCTGAATATTGGCCAACCAGATTTACCCACTCATCCAGACTTTTTTAAAGGCGTCAAAAACTTTTCGGAGAAGACCTTAGCCTATGCTCCATCCAATGGTATCCAAAGCGCTTTAGATGCTTGGAGTGTGTACTACAAAAAAAATAGTATTCCATTTGAAAGCAGTGAGATCATCATTACGTCCGGTGGATCGGAAGGGATTATTTTTGCACTAGAAGCGGTCTGCGATCCAAATGATGAAGTGATTGTGTTCGAACCGTTTTACACTAACTATAATAGCTTTGCCGATTTAGCGAATGTGAAACTAAAACCAGTGACGCTGGATATTAAGACCGGCTTTCATTTGCCCAGTGAAGCAGCGATCAAAAAAGTCATCACCAAACGCACTAAAGCGATTTTGATCTGCAACCCATCTAACCCAACTGGAACTATTTTTTCAAGAGCGGAACTGGCTACCTTGGTGAAGATCGCCAAACAGTACGGCTTGTTCATTTTGTCTGACGAAGTCTATCGCGAGTTTGCGTTTGAACGCCCAGTACAATCCATTATGGCGTTTAAGGAAATCCACCAACAGGCCATTGTGTTAGACAGCGCTTCAAAGCGGTTTAACGTCTGTGGTGCGCGGGTCGGTACAGTGGCTTCTAAAAACAAAGATGTCATTGCATCGGTACTAAAAATGGGCATGGCTCGGTTATCTGTCGCCACCATTGACCAGTTGGCGCTCATCCCACTTCTGAAGAATCCAAAAAAATATACCACTATCATGACTAAAGAGTTCCGTAAACGGCGGGAGGTGGTCTATCATGGCTTGAAAGAAATCCCGAATATTACTTTCTCGAAACCAGAAGGGGCCTTCTACATTATTATCGGATTACCCGTAGACGATGCCGATCACTTTGCGACCTGGATGATCAATGACTTTCATGACAAAAAAGAGACGGTGCTACTAGCCCCAGCCGCTGGCTTTTATGCCACACCCGGCAAAGGAAAACGTGAAGTGCGCTTAGCCTTCATGCTCAATACCAAAGAGTTAAAGCGCTCCTTAGAGCTCTTAAAACTAGCTCTTGCTGAATATAATAGTTAGGCGTACAATATGCGCGCAGCATTATTCATAACTCGTTATTCGTTTTTATGGCTAAAGTAAACCCATTTAAATCCGCACAACAACAACTGGATAAAGCCGCCAAACTGATGGGGCTAGATGCATCGGTGCATGCCCGTTTAAAATTACCAAAGCGTGAGATCCATTTCTCTATACCGGTACGGATGGATAACGGTGATGTCAGAGTATTTGAAGCTTACCGGGTGCAATATGATAACTCACGTGGTCCAAACAAAGGTGGAATTCGTTTCCATCCAGACACGGATATCAACGAAGTCAAAGCTTTGTCGTTTTGGATGACTTTTAAATGCGCTACTGTTGGCATTCCATTAGGTGGTGGTAAGGGTGGCGTCACAGTGAATCCAAAAACACTATCCACGCGTGAGCTAGAACGCTTATCCCGTGGTTTTATTCGTGGCTTACGTGGTGATATTGGACCAGACATTGATGTGCCCGCTCCGGATGTGTACACCACGCCACAGATTATGGCTTGGATGATGGATGAATATAATACACTGCATGGTGGTCACAAGCCAGGCGTCATCACTGGCAAACCATTGGCAGTCGGCGGCTCAGAAGGTCGTGGTTATTCCACAGCCCAAGGTGGTGTTTACGTCACTTTAGAACTTGCTAAGAAAATGAAACTCAAGAAAGGTGCCACAGTTGTGATTCAGGGTTTTGGTAATGCTGGTTCCTACATGGCTAAGATTTTGACGCAGAAAGGTTATAAGATTGTTGGTTTGTCTGACTCACGGGGTGGAATTGTGAACTTGAAAGGGTTAGATCCAGTAGCGGTGGAACAACACAAAGCTAAAACGGGTTCGGTACAGAACTATGCTGGTGCCAAAAATGTGACTAATGCACAGATTTTGACAACTCCGTGCGATATTCTAGTTCCAGCCGCTTTAGAGAATGTGATTCTCGCCGAGAATGCTGGTAAGTTAAAATGTAAAGCCGTCGTTGAATTAGCTAATGGGCCAACCACCCCAGAGGCTGATGAAAAACTATTCAAAAAAGGCATTATTGTCGTGCCAGATATTTTGGCCAACGCTGGTGGTGTCACCGTGTCTTACTTTGAACAAGTACAAAATTCCTATAACTATTATTGGACTGAGAAAGAGGTGTTAGCGAAACTGGAACCAATTATGATTGATTCCTTCAACGCCGTCTGGGCAGCCAAAGAGAAGTACGGTTGCGATATGCGTACTGGTGCCTACATCCATGCCGCTAAACGCATTGAACAAGCCATGTTGGCGAAGGGGATTGCGAACGGGTAACACCTACCCCGACCTCGCTGACTCAGTCACCCCTTCCTATCCAGGAAGGGGTTTTCGATATGAAGGAGAAGTGTAGTTATCATACTTTTTAGGTTTGAAAATAACAGGCTGTCCGGTATCTTGTGGGCACCCACTACCGGGTAGGAGAATTAAAGCCCATGAGCCCGCTCACGTTGCTGCTGCAGCAGTTCGCAAATCACCCCATCGAGACGTTCGTCGATCTCATCGCCTACGAGGTCGGCAAGCTCGGAGACGAAGTCGAGTCCACCTGGCAGACCGTCTGGTCGTTCCTCGGGGAACACCACGGTCCCGAAACTCGCGACCAAGTCTTCGCCCACGCCGTCTCACGGGGACACATCCACCGCCCGACGACCTGATCGACTCTGGGAGCAAGAGCATACGAAAATCATGACGACATCCCGACCACAAGCGGCCGGAGTATCATCTTGTTTCCGTGGGCTCATTGGTTGGTGGTCCCGGAGCGTCGTTCATTCGATCGCTCCGGGCCACCCTAGTTTCAGGCAGCCCCTCTCCTGTCATTCGTTTTACTCACGACGTCCTCTCCCACCTGGGAGAGGATTTTGGTATGATAAATTTTTATATTTCCAACGCAAAACCCCGAGCGTAAGCTCGGGGAGATTTATTAACTTTTTTTAAAAAAAGTTAGAAAAAGATAATTATAATAAATTCCCTCTCCCAGGTGGGAGAGGGATGCCCTGAGCTTGTCGAAGGGCAGGGAGAGGGGTTCTTCTTTCACTCAGCACCACCAGCCAGGTGATGCGTAATGAGGAAGAGAGGAGAAGTGTGCAAGAACCAGAATAATCTCAGGTTCTCCTCAGAGTTCTTATCGAACCAACAACACACACCCACAGGGTGGCCGCCCAACGAGTTCCCCCGCCGAGCGACCACCCCTTCGAGCGCTACGCGGTGCGGACGACCTGCAGATTCGGCTTGCCATTTTCCTGCATCAGCTTGGAGACGGCCGTGAAGAGCTGGGCGCCGAAGCGTTCGATCTTTCCGAGGCTCATCATGCCGTAGGCGACGCGCAGGAACTCAGTGTCCTCGATGCAGGCCGCGATGTCCGGCGTGATGACGATGCCGGCACGCTCGACGAGGAACTTGGCGGTATCCTCACCGATGGTGATCGTGCGCTGCGTGCTGCTGCGATCGATCCACTGGAGACCCTTGATGCCGCGCAGCCGGATGGAGGTGTAGAATCCGCCTTCCATCCCGCTCCACTCCACC
>CAZSXL010000002.1:0-21730 GCA_964611225.1 uncultured Gammaproteobacteria bacterium | reverse complement strand
ATTTGCCGTGCAAAAATGACATCATGTTCATTCAGAAACGGTAAGCTATGATTAGCGTCTGTATAAGAACCCATCCCACCGGTATTCGGGCCGGCATCACCAACGTAGGCTCGTTTATGATCTTGGACCGCTGGCATATGCACCAAATGTTTACCGTCCGAAAAACTCATTAACGAAAATTCCTGACCAACTAACTTTTCTTCAATCACAATCCGTTTGGCACCGTCTGTAAATAACTCGGAACAATACGCCATGGCATCTTCACGCGTTTTTAGTTGAGCACCCATCACCCGCACCCCTTTACCACCGGTCAACCCATCTGGTTTGATCACCACATCATCCTGCAAAGACCACATATAGTCGGCGATACCATCCATACTGGTAAATACCCGATAACTGGGTGAGGCTTGAATTTCATACTTATCCAACAATTCACGGGTAAAGGATTTAGAGGATTCTAGCCGCGCCATTTGTTGGGTTGGACCAATGCAGGCGATCCCAAACGCCTCTAATGCATTCACGACTCCAGCTGCCAACGGCGCTTCTGGACCAATCCAAGCAATGTCGATTTTTTGTTCTTGACACCATTGTAATACGGCCGTCACATCAGTCACGTCCCCAATGCCCACGGCTTGACACAGAGCAGCGATCCCTGGGTTATGGGTCGGGCCAAAATTAAATAACTGCACAGTTGGATCAAGCGATAGCTTCCAGGCAATGACATGTTCACGCGCTCCTGTTCCAACAATGGCAATGTGCATAGTGATGATGTTTAACAGTGCACCGAAGACTTATCACTTAAACGTTGCTGCTCAATTTTACGCAGCAAGGCAGGTTTAGCCTCTGGGGTGGGATATTTCTTTGTCCAACAAGCCGTGCAGAATTCCTTCACTGGACCTTTATCAATCTTCACCGCGTCAATGAGATCTTCAATCGTTTGGTAGAGTAAAAAATCGGCACCAATATGTTTACGGATTGCCTCCGTAGAACCATCCACTTGATTGGCGATTAATTCTTGACGGGTCGGCATATCCACACCATACACACAGGGTGATACGATCGGTGGAGCCGCTGCGACCACATACACTTTTTTGGCACCAGCTTCACGCAGCATCTTAATAATTTCACGCGACGTATTACCGCGGACGATGCTATCATCCACCAACAAAACATTGCGCCGACGCACTTCTAAAATCTGTGGGTTTAATTTGCGCCGAACCGATTTGCGCCGATTACCAGACATAATAAAGGTGCGGCCAATAAACTGGTTTTTATACAAACCTTCCCGATACGTTAACCCTAAACTTTGCGCTAAGGCTAAAGCGGCTGTGTTCGAAGTAGATGGCGCTGGAACTACCACATCAATTTTCAGTTTTTTGAGATGCGGTTTCAAACGTTCGGCTAACTTTTCCCCCATCCGTAAACGAGCTTTATAGACACCGATGTTATTTTGAATGGAATCGGGCCGAGCAAAGTAGACATATTCAAATAAGCAAGGTTTCCACCGTCCGGGTGTGACCACTTTACGGTGTAACTTATTCTGCTCATCAATAAAGACCACTTCACCAGGTTTAACATCATCCACATAAGTAAAATCTAACATCGTGAACATCACAGACTCGGAGGCCACAATGTACTCGGCATTTTTTCCCTTACCCCGTTTACCAATTAATAGTGGTCGGATCCCAAACGGATCGCGCCACGCCACCATCCCCTTACCAGAAATACAAGCCAGAGTGGAATAGGCACCTTTGCAGCGTTTATGCACGGATGCAACCGTAGCATATAAGTTATTCAGAAAGTTGCCTTTGGTATGTTTGGTCAACTCTTGAGCAAAGACATGCAGCATTGCCTCAATATCACTGTTAGCATTCAAACTGACTAAATCTTTAATGCGGAGCTCTTCTTTCAAGGCAGCAAAGTTTGTTAAATTACCATTGAAGACCATGGAAATGCCGTAGGGCGCGTTCACGGTAAAGGGAGCGCAATCTTCAATCGACATACCGCCAGCCGTGGCGTAACGAATGAATCCTAAACCGATATGACCTTTTAAACGTTGGATGGTCGAAAGGTGGAAAGCCTCACGCACCAAACCAATCGCTTTTTTGGTATGGAAATGACCATCATAGGTCACCATCCCACAGGCATCATGACCGCGATGCTGTAAGGCAATCATGCCATCGTACAAGTCGATATTGATGTTGGTTTTGGCTTTACCGTGAATGCCGATGACGCCACACATACTATAATTGTGCTATCTGCTTAGATAAACCGATATAAGTAGCCGGAGTCAATTTTTTGAGCTGGTTTTTTTCCAGTTCAGGAATATCGAGTTGATCAATAAAAATGTGCAAGGTAGTTTGATCTAGTTGCTGACCACGCGTTAAGCGCTTTAGTTGTTCGTACGGGGTATGTTTACCCAGTTTACGCATCACGGTTTGAATGGCTTCGGCCAACACTTCCCAGTGTTGATTGAGCTCCGCCAACATCATCTCTTTATTGGGTTGCACCCGACTAAGGGCTTTTAACGTATTGGTCAGTGCAAGGAGGCTGTGCGCAATCGCCACACCTTGATTGCGTAATACGGTGCTATCGGTTAGATCGCGTTGCATACGCGACACCGGTAATTTTTCTGCGAAGTGATTGAATAGAGCATTGGCGACGCCACTGTTGCCTTCACTATTCTCAAAGAAGATCGGATTAATCTTATGCGGCATCGTGGATGAACCGACTTCGCCAGCAATGCTATACTGAACAAACAACCCACGCGACACATAGAACCACATATCTTGGTTAAAATCACGCAGGATGGAATTCACTAGTGCCAGCGTTTGATAGGTTTCCACTAGACGATCGTGCGATTCAATTTGAGTGGTGGCCGGATTAAACTCTAAACCTAAATGTTCAACGAACCGTTTGCTAAAGCTGAGCCAATTGACTTTGGGGTACGCCACCTGGAGCGCTGCCCAATTACCAGTGGCACCACTAAACTTACCAAGCAGTTTAATGTGACGTAAACGATCGTACTGGCGTTGAAAGCGTAAAGTGTAGACATTAAGTTCTTTACCCAGTGTAGTGGGAGTGGCCGGCTGCCCATGGGTTAGACTCAACAACGCATAACCAGCATAGCGACGAGATTGCTGTTTCAGAATTTTAATCAGCTGTTGCAGTGCCGGCATGTACACTTGCTGCAAGGCATCGCGTAGCATGAGACTATACGCCAAGTTATTAATGTCCTCACTGGTTAGACCAAAGTGAACAAATTCGAGTTGCTTCTTGAGCTTGGTGTGACTCAGTTTACGCTTAATGAAATACTCGATGGCTTTGACATCGTGCTTCGTTTCTAACTCAATGATTTTGACCTGCTCGGCATCTCGTTCAGAAAAATGTTGATGGAGATGACGCAATACTGTTTGGTCAGCCGGTTTCAGTTTGCGTAAGGCAATCAGGTACTCCACTTCCACGTACACCCGATAACGCATGAGAGCTGCTTCAGACAAAAATGGGGCTAAGCTTTTAACCTCGTCCCGATAACGTCCATCGATTGGTGAAATAGCTGATAAAGTGTATTGAGTCATCTGCCCACACTATAGCACAAGGCTGTAGTTTTACCAGTGTTTTTTTAATTGCTGCAAAGCCTGTTCTAGCTGCCGTTTACGGGATTGTAGTCGAGCTAGGTCATCCCTAGCTTCACGCGCTTCCACGACTAAATTCTGGCTGGAGAACTTGTCGATCTCGTGCTGGGCTTTGACGATTTCGCCCTGAACAGCATCAATGCGACCAACTAACTCGGCTACTTTAGCTTTGGGATCACTTGATGTCATCTGGCTGACGCTCAAACTTGCCACCAGCACCACGTTTTGGACCTCTGCGCCAATCCCCTTGATTACTTAACCATGGAATAGCTTCCGACAATCCTGCCGGGGCATCACTAAAATCTTGAGCAAAAATTTGATCACGGATAATACCACTACTGCCTGTTGGGTCATCTACATCGCGCACCAACCAGCGACGATCACCACGCTGTTCTAACATGATGACCGCACCTTTAAATAAGATGCCATCTTGAGACAACATCGCTTCTCGCCTGGTCAGACGTCGGTCAATTGGGAGTGTCGATGCATCCACCACTGCCGCCCTGTAACCAGGTGCACTTTCCTTTCTATGGATTGGCCTCAGACCAGTTGGTAAATCACTCATATCAGCTGCAAACGTTTGACCAAGTTCTACACCTGACGTTCTAGCAGGATCATCTAAACCACTTACAAACAAGCGACCTTCCAGATTAGTATTTAATTGTACGGCAGCTCCTTTATACAGAACTGCTCCCTCACGCACCATTTGTTCTCGCACTGTCGGTGCTGATTCTTTGGCTCGACTTCGAGTGGTAGCAGCCCGCGGTATTTCCGCTACAGGTTTAGGAGGCGCTAGTTTTACTTCCGCTGGTTTCACAGCACGCTGCACTACATCAGCAGTCATTTTCATTGCTCCAATTATCGGCTCGTACATTTGTTTGATAGCCGCAACTTCTGCCAGAAGGTTAGCAGGTACATCTGCATGACCAGCCAACACCGCAGCATTGCTTTCATTGTCAGCCCACTTCTTTAAAACAGCAACGCGTAATTCTTTTGGGGCGTCGGATAAATTTAATTGGTAGCGAGTCCCACGTAAAGATGGATCGTCCGTGGCAGCAATTTCAACATATGGAGCTTCTGCCTTAGGGAAAGTTCCTGTGGACTTAACATTTTTACCTTGGTCTCCTGGCATCTCGATGGGACGAACTACTTCTAACAAGACAGCCACAGATTGCTTTGTTTTATCTCCATAATGTAACGAAACTTTTTCTACACTATCCGGTACTGTTGCTGAACCAGTTTCTAACACATCGTGAGCTAACTCAAATTTTACCCCACCTTGTTGGAGAATGTGTCGTTCCAATGCCTGCTTGGTTTGTTCATGAGTGCGTTGCTCGGTACGAAATATACCTGGTCCACTTTTGGCTTCAATTCTCATACAAAGATGAGTACTTTAATAATTACCTTGCAGTTTAGCAAAAAAATGACCGAAAGTCAACCCCCCTACTACACTAGAGTGTGTAGATTTTTTTGGATCCGTTCGAGGACTGGGGTGGCTGAATCAGGATAAGTAAATTCCTGGCCAGTGATCATTTCGTAGAGTTGGATGTAGCGGGCAGATAATTCAATCACAAGTTCTTCGGGGGCAGCCGGCAATTCTGTATCATTATATGGATCACAGTGATCCATGAACCATAAACGCAAAAATTCTTTATCAATATTCTCTGGTTCTTCACCGTTAGCAAATTTTGCTGCGTACGTATTGGCAAGCCAATAGCGCGATGAGTCTGGAGTGTGTACTTCGTCTACCAAGATAATGGTGCCATCTGGTAATTTGCCAAACTCGTATTTGGTATCGACTAAAATCAAACCGTGTTGTTGGGCTAACGCTTGACCGCGCTTGAATAACGCTAAGGTATAGTCGGCACATTGATCCCAATCGGCTTGTGACATTAAACCACGCGACACGACTTCAGCCGCAGACACTTTCTCATCATGCGTATCACTTTTGGTAGTCGGCGTAATGATCGGCTCCGCAAACGCTTGGTTCTTCACCATGCCATCGGGCAAAACATTACCACAAAAGGTGCGCTCACCTTGCCTATACGCCATCCAAGCCGAAGT
The DNA here is from genome assembly GCA_964611225.1 of uncultured Gammaproteobacteria bacterium. Classification (GTDB taxonomy): domain Bacteria; phylum Patescibacteriota; class Patescibacteriia; order UBA9570; family UBA9570; genus UBA9570. The sequence goes on along the minus strand of CAZSXL010000002.1, from coordinate 16,031 downwards.
GCTGGTCACACCCGATAAATAACCACGCACTACAAATTCAACTGGAAACACGGTACATTTTTTAGCCAGCAACGCGTTAGGATCGGGCAGACTCAAAACGTGGTTGGGAACAATATCTTTGGTCTGTGTAAACCACCAAGCCGACACCTGATTTAACACCTGGCCTTTAAACGGGATAGCCGCGAGAATGCGGTCGAAAGCTGACTGGCGATCGGTCGTAATGAGTAATAACTGATCTCCTAGATCATAGGTATCGCGTACTTTCCCGTGATACTTAGTTCCTAAATGAGCAAAATCTGTTTCCGTTAGACAATGACTGACTTGAGCAGCAATCCGATCACGATCGACCATATTAAGTAATAATTTTACAATCTTGGGAGAATGGATTAAATAAAATATGCGTTTGTAATATTTCCGTTAATAGGCGCGTGCGGTCGGCCGCATCATCGCTATCAAATGTGAGTTCCCACACTACGCCTTTATGGATATTGGCAATCCCTTTTAAGCCAAAGCGAGTGCGTAGTGTGTCTGCGACCGCTTTACCTTCAAAGTCATCAGTAAACCGTACCAGTAACGAGACTGTTTTGGGATTAGTGGTTTTACTATCCGTATAGCGCTCTTTATGAGTGTTCAATAACTCACCACTATCTACCATCGTTTGGGTAAAACCCTTTAAGTCGCTAACTGATTCTTCGTGCCAGACTTCCCAATGGGTTTTTCTAGTGACCGTCACCGCATAGCCTTTTTGTTGCAAGGCTAGTTCAACTGTCTTGGCCGCATTATCGGTAATCATGAGCTCGACATAGAGCTGTAAGCAATTCTTGGCACACTCATACGCTCCCACAACGGTTGATTCTGCTTTCCACTGAATGGTATAGGGTTCATGTTTAGGTGGTTGTTCCAGCCAAGCGCGCAGATTATTGAACAAGGAATCGCCACCACGTTCTAGACGCTCTGGATGCGGCATATACGCCACAACATTTCCAGCCGGGTTACAAAAGCCGGCAATCCCCCAAATAGCACCATTCGGTGTGGTCGGAAATTCGTTGGTCAGTTCACCATCCTCGGTACAATATTTAAAAATAATCTGTTGTCGTTTATCAAGCTCTACCAATAAATCTGTTGGGAAAATAAACCGACCCTCGCCATTGGCGACCGTAGCTGGAATCACTGTGCCGGGTTCCAGGTTCATCGTCATACAACTGCGTCCGGCTGGAGCGGTATTCTGGATGTAAACAGTATCGTGGTAAAATCCGGTACCAATAATTTTTCCACCCTTTAAGCGTGTATTTACAGCCACAGCACCGGCCAAGATATTGCCGTCTAAGCCAGGGATCAAACCAGTTTCGACGAGCACTTGGCAACCATTGCAAATACCAATTACGGGCTTACCCGCAGAGGCGGCTTGTTTAATCTGTTCCATGACTGGATCCAGCGCGGCAATGATGCCGGCACGACTGCGATCTTCATAAGCAAAGCCGCCGGGTAAGACATAGGCATCGTAATTGCCTTTAGCCAATTTATCCCCTTCGTTCCAACGAATGTAGTCAGCCGCTAAACCAGCATTAACCAACGAACGTCTGGTTTCCCCTTCACAATTCGTCCCTGGAAAGATAATAACCGCTACACGAAACATACTTCCCGCTTACCAGCTACCACTTCACCAATACTATAGGTATTCACGTCTGCATGTTTTTTCAAGTCAGCCATGACGGCATCTCGGTCAGCGGCCGGTACCACCACTACCATGCCAATACCCATGTTCATAGTGATATACATATCTTTTTCTGGAACATCACCAAACTGTTGAATGGCTTCAAACACCGGTAAAATTTCCCAACTGCCTTTTGTAATTTGTGCGGTACATCCTTCCGGCAGAATGCGCGGAATGTTTTTGACTAATCCACCTCCGGTAATGTGGGCTAAGCCATGCACTTGATATTTTTCCAATAACGGCAAGATATAATTCGTATAATTTTTGTGTGGTTTCATCAACATGGCGCCAACCGACTGTGGCATTTCCGCTACCACATCACGCACTGTGAACTTTTTCAGATCAAAGAACACTTTGCGCGCTAAGGAATAGCCGTTAGTGTGCAACCCATCTGAACTGAGACCAATCAAGACATCTCCTACTTGGATTTTTGATCCATCAATAATTTTAGATTTTTCTACCACCCCCAACACGGATCCAGCTAAATCCCACTCACCTGCTGTATAGGTGCCAGGCATTTCGGCGGTCTCACCACCTACTAATGACATTCCGTATCTGGCACACTCTTCGGCCATGCCACCAACTAAGTCGGCTAAAATGTCCGGACTAAGTTTAGCAGTGGCAACGTAGTCTAACATCGTTAATGGCTTGGCACCTTGGCACAACACATCATTACAACTGTGCGCCACCATGTCTCGTCCGGCTTGGGCATACATATTCATCATACCAGCAATAGCCATCTTGGTACCGACACCATCAATGCTTTGCACCAATACCGGTTCCTTGTATTGCTTAACCAAATCGGTAATTTCGTAGAGCGAACCAAATAAGCCTAAACCCGTTAGGACACGATGATTAAAACTTTTTTTGACTAACGGAATAATGCGGCGAATGGCTTCGTCGCCAACTTCTATATCTACTCCTGATTCTTTATAGGTAACGGCCATAGCGTTTATTAAATTTGGGATTAACGGCTTTAGCAACGGCAGTGGACACTACAGCGAGAAGACGCGGATCGAATGGTTTAGGAACAATGTAATCGTAACCGAACTGCAATTGTTTGAGACCATAGGCGCGTTTGACACTAGCTGGTACTGCCCGATGAGCTAACTCTGCCAACGCATGCGTGGCAGCCAATTTCATCTCTGTGGTGATGCGTTTGGCGCCAGCATCCAGGGCACCACGAAATACAAAGGGGAAGCCCAACACATTGTTGATCTGGTTGGGGCGATCGCTCCGACCAGTCGCCACTAGTATATCACGCCGTGCCCGTTTGGCGAGGGTATAGTCGATCTCTGGATCTGGATTCGCCATGGCAAAGACAATCGGATTTTTGGCCATCGTTTTGATCATAGCCGGAGTGACAATATTGGGTGCGGACACCCCCACAAATACATCTGCATTAACGAATGCATCTGCCAACGTTCTTGTAGGGACAGAGCATTGCTCTGCCCCTACAGCGAATCGTTTCTTGTACACATCCAAATTTTTCCGTTCGGTTGTAATCACACCCTTAGAGTCACACATGGTTATATTGTGCTTGTGCACACCCAGTCGCACATAATGTTCGGCGCACCGAATACCGGCCGCACCCGCGCCGGAAATAACCAGCTTAATGTGCGACATTTTTTTACCAACCAATTCCACGGCATTTAATAACGCGGCTCCGGAAATAATTGCGGTGCCATGCTGATCATCATGAAATACCGGAATGTCTAATCGTTTCTGTAATTCATCTTCAATATAAAAACACGCCGGCGCCGCAATATCTTCTAAATTGATGCCGCCAAAAGTTGGAGCCAGTTTTGTGACGATATCGACAAATTGATCTGGATCGGTTTCCGCAATTTCCAAATCAAAGGCATCCACACCAGCGAAGCGCTTAAACAGAGCAGCTTTACCTTCCATCACGGGCTTGGCTGCCAACGGACCAATGTTACCTAACCCTAATACGGCCGTACCATTGGTAATGACGGCTACCAAATTCGATTTGTTGGTTAAATGGTAAGCAGCCCGTGGTTGTTTGGCAATCTGGCGCGCCGGTATTGCCACGCCTGGAGTATATAACAGGGATAAATCACGCTGATTACGTAACGGGTATGGCAGTTGGGTAGTAATGCGTTTAGTGATCATGCGTACAATTGTTTACGATTATGGCGCGACTTACGTTCAACTTCAGCAAATAAGCTTTTGCCCTTACTATCCATCATACAGAAAACGGGAAAATCTTTCACCTCTAGTTCCCAAATGGCGTCCGTCATACCAAACTCTTGTTTATAGACTTTATGCACTTTAGTAATACAGTGGGCATAATACACCGCTGCTCCACCAATCGCCGCACAATAAATACCAATCCCTTTGAAAGCCGCCCGTACTCCTTGATCCATGCCCCCTTTACCCATGATGGCGCGAATATTGTACTGCTTAATTAACTGTGTGGTGGAGGGATTCAAACGAACACTAGTCGTAGGTCAGGTGGCTAAAATGTTAACGGAGCCGTCTGGGTTATATTCATACATTGGTCCACAGGGGTACAGAACCGCGTTATGCAGCGGTTTAAAATCCTGTTTTAACAACCACCGGTGGGCTTTGTCCCGCGCTGTCATCACCCGTCCAGAAAAATAAACCTCATCACCCGCCCGCACGCGCTTGATGACTGCTGCTGTCGGCGGTGTTGTAATACGTAGTACCGCCATTTAAGGTAAGTGTAAGGTAGTACGGCGCATGCTCCAGCAGCCAATCGATACACCCACAAACCAGGAGGCTGGATGCACATAACGAGCGGTAAACTTCATCCCCAACGCGGTGGTTTTGCCACCCACTCCCATTGGTCCAATGTCTAACGCATTAATCTTTTTCAGCAGACGTTTTTCAAAAGCCGCCAGTTTTGGAATAGGGTTATGTTGATTAATCGATAACAGATGGCGGTTCTTGGCGCGGTAGCTGGCTTCTTCCATATTGCCACAGACAGCGGCACCAATAATGTATGGTGGACAACCACGACCTTGAGCTTTAATGATTGCGTCGAGGATGCACTTTTCAATGCCGTCAAAATCTCGATCAGCTTGGATAGAACGATCAGGCAGTTGGTAAACGCGCGAGACGTTCTCTGAACCGCCGCCCTTTAACAATAATTGAATCTGGGACTGATCTTCCGTTTCCTTAAAGTAAATAATCGGATAGTTACCAATCACCTTACCTTGAATCAGATCGTAGGCATTGGCACGCATGGGAACTTCTTTAGTAGCCAGAGTGGTGGCCTCTTTAATAATTTTTTTCAGCTCTAGTTGCTTGTATTTCTTACTTTGGTATTTAACGTACACCAACGGAATGCCGGTATCTTGGCACAAGGGTTTAGTTTCGCAATCCGCCATGTCAATATTCTGCAGCATGGTTTTAAGCACATGCTTAGCGCGTGGATTGGTTTCTTTTTTCAAACCAGTTTTGAGACCAGTCACCACATCGACGGGTAAGTGCGTCACTGCTACCCGATACATTTCCACAATCGCGGAAATCAGGTCACGCCGCTTCGGCTGGCCAGTGAGCGTTAGGATGTTACCGTGAGTTTTTAACATAGTTTTAAAGTTTGCTACGTAATCCGTTCAACCAAGCATCGGCTAATGCCCCAACGGTCAGGGTGATATAATCTTCTACGCCTTGTTTGATTATAAACTGCTCATCCGATCGCACCACACCAATCAAGTTGAGCTCCAAACCACGTTCGCTAGCATGACGCTGCACAGCTGGTAATAGTTGTGGGTCAACCTCGAACACGAATCCGCCAGTTTCTGTAAATAACTTTTGGGTAGCGGTCAGGTCTTTACCCGGCACTATATTGAGATCAACCTCAATTCCAGTGCGTAACTCACCGCGGCCACCAAAGGTCATCTCAGCAAGGGTGGACAGCATACCACCATCACTAATGTCGTGGCAAGTCTGCACTAAACCTTGTTCAATCATCTCGATCATGAAGAAAATTTCTTTCTCTGCCAGAACAAAATCTGGCTGCGGGACATTGGCTCCATAGGTACCAAATAGATCATATAACACTGAACCACCCAACTCATTTTTACGTTCACCTATCAAACAAATGACATTACCAGGCTGGATAAAGTCTGGTGTGATGGCACTGGAGACATCCGCCAAGCGACCAAAGCAACCAATAATAGCCGAAGGATTAATAGCTTGATCTTGGGCTTGGTTATATAAGGACACATTACCCGACACAATCGGCAGTGGCGCACTATCGTAACCTTTAACGTGCAACGCTTTGGCAGCTTCCGCGACACCGCGCACCCCTTCTACAAATTCCCACATCTGCTCTGGCTTTTCTGGGTTACCATAGTTCAAACAATCGGTTAGACACCATGGCGTGGCACCAACCGCGGCGACATTACGAGCACTTTCGATGACAGCATTGGCACCTTGCCAATACGGAGAAATTTTTCCGTAGCGTGGATTACCATCTACACTCAAAGCCACCCCCACTTTGGAACCTTCTTCGATGAGTGGAGCCATGACACCTGCATCCGCCATGCCCGCTTCAATTTCTACTAAACCCTGAACATTTTTATCATAGTGCTCAAACACCACTTTCTTACAGGCCACTGCAGGGTGAGCTAAGATTTTTAACACTACCTCTTCAATATCTTTAACATCTTTCCAATCCGGTTCCTTACCAGCATATTTTTTAGCTTTGACCGCCCGTTCATAACGTAACCCGGCTGTGACGGCAGCTGGTTCAGCATCCACAATTTTTTCACCTTTATAAAACACCGTATAGTTGCCGGTTTGCACCGTACCAATCACCGATGCCTTGGCGCCGAATGACACCTTCGGAAAATCCCAAGTTTCATTATAATGTTTTACGATCACGGCGGAGGCTTTAGGTGAAGCTACCCACATAAAACGCTCTTGGGTTTCGGCCATTAAAATAACAGCTGGCGCTAAATTTTGCATACCCACATGTACCTGGTCTAGTTCAATCTTAGCACCGTAACCCCCTGCTTCGGCCAACTCAACCGAAGCACATAAAATACCACCAGCGCCTAAATCTTTAAAACCAACCTCCCCCATTAAGTTCTGCTCCTTTAAAACGCGAAATAAATCGTACGTTGCCAGTAAAATATGACGCTCTAAAAAGGCATTCGGTTCTTGCACCGCACCTTTATTAGCTTCAGCATCGGCTTCATCTAGTTCAATCGAAGAAAAAGACGCTCCACCAAACCCACTGTGATCGGTTGGTTTGCCAATTAAGATAAACTGGTAACCAACACTATTAGCCGGCGCCTTAGAATGAATAATATCCGCCAACGCTACTGTGCCCATAGCCACCACGTTCACCAAACAATTGCTATTGAACGATTCATTAAAATAAGTATCACCCGCTAAATTAGGAATACCCAACGGATTACCATAACCACCCACGCCCGAAATGACACCATTGGCTAACCACTTAGTCTTGTTTAAATTAATATCGCCAAACCGTAATGGATCAGCGACCGCTACTGCCTTGGCACCCATACAAACAATATCCCGTACTAAACCACCTATCCCGGTGGCGGCACCTTCGTACGGTACCACTTGGGATGGATGGTTGTGCGATTCATGTCCAACGACAATACCATAATCTTTCTCACCTACTCGATCAATCCACACTACACCAGCATCTTCGCCCGGACCAACTACCACGTGGGGACCAGTGGTATGAAAAGTCGCTAGGTATTTTCGACTAGACCGGTAAGAGGTATGTTCGCTGCCTTCAATACCAAACATGATCAACTCTGTCAGTGTGGGTGGCCGTTTCAGAATATCTTGCTGTACCTTCCGCGCTTCAGCTACCGTTAATCCAATACGGTATTTTGCTAGCAGATCTTTTACTTCTGCATCTTTCAGTTTAGTAAGGTCAAAAACCAATTCAGCCATAGCCCCCATCGCTAAGGTACTTGAATAGTTGATTTGCGTTCAGCACCAACCGATACCAGTGAAATTGGCGTGTCTACTTGATCGGCAATAAATTTCATATAGTCTTTCATCTTGCTCGGTAACGCTTTGTAGCCGTGCTTAAGAATGGTAGTGAAATCATCATCAGTCAGATTTTTCCAACCAGCGAGCTCACGATAGACTGGTTTACAATGCCTGGTCACTTCTAAATCGGCTGGTAACTCGGTGATGTAAGACGATTTATATTTATATTTGATCGCTACTGGAATCTTTTTTAAACCACCCAGGATATCAATTTTGGTGATGGCCATACTGGTGAGACCATTAATGCGGGCAGCATAACGCAGTTGGACTAAATCTACCCAGCCACAACGGCGGGGACGACCAGTGGTAGTACCATATTCCTGGCCACGTTCACGTAAATAGTCTCCGAGAGCACCTTTGGCCTCAGTAGGGACAGGGCCAGAACCAACGCGCGATAGATAAGCTTTCACTACCCCAATGATCTCATCAATTTTAGTGGGGCCAATCCCAACACCCGTACAGACTGCCCCAGCAATCGTATTGGAAGAGGTGGTGTGTGGGTAGGCACCATGATCATTATCCAACAAAGTACCTTGAGCACCTTCAAATAAAATCCGTTTACCGGCTTTTAACGCTTGGTTCACTTCTAACGAGACATCTCCAACATACGGTTTCAGGCGTTGGCCATAACGCACATAGGCATTAAAGATTGCGGTTTTATTCAAGGTGATACGTTGGCGGTACAACTTCTGTAAGGTGTTCTTTTTTAGTTCAAATAGCTGATCAAATTTTTCCTTAAAAATATCTTTGTTTAACAGGTCAACAATGCGGATACCAGACCGTTCAGCTTTATCGGCATAGGCAGGTCCAATGCCACGACGAGTAGTGCCAGCCCCAAGTGTACCTTTATATTCATCGATCATGCCATCCATTAAAATATGGAAAGGGAAAATCACATGGGCTCGTTCTGAAATGAGTAGATTCAGTTTTTGTCCTTTGGTTTCAAAATTATCCAGCTCGGCCAGTAACACTTCTGGATCAATCACCATCCCGTTACCCATGATGATGCGCTTCTTGGGATACAAGACACCGGATGGCAATAAATGTAATTTGTGCACCACACCATCCACTACTACGGTGTGTCCAGCGTTGTTGCCACCTTGAAAACGAACGACGTAATCAACCGTTGGAGCCAGATAATCAATAATTTTACCTTTTCCTTCATCACCCCATTGGGCTCCGACAATCATGATGGCTTTTGCTTTGGCAATACGTTTGGACATATTATTCTTAATCCCGACTTAATTTCTTAGCACACTTCACAGTATTTTCAATTAACTTGGCGACAGTTAAGGGTCCTACACCACCCGGCGTTGGCGTTACTAATCTGGCCTTCTTCACCACCGTCTTAAAATCGATATCACCATACATCTTCTTGCCAACAAAGGAAACTCCCGCATCGATCACGACAGCGCCTGGCTTAATCATCGCGCCAGTGAGTACACCATGGTGACCAACTCCGGTAACGACAATGTCGGCAGTTTTGGTATAGGCAGCCAGGTGACGGGTCGAGCGGTTCAACACCGAGACCGTTGCCTGTTCATGAAATAACATGTTGGCCAGTGGGCGACCCACTAAACTACCCGCACCGATGATGACGACCTTAGCCCCCACCAGCGGCACCTTATGATAGCGCAAAATTTCAATAATGGCACCAGGGGTGGGTGGTTCAATCCAATAACTGCCGGTCACTAGTTTACCCAAGCTGGTTTGGCTCAAACAATCTACATCGATACTGGGATCAATACTCTCTAATACCTTGCCAGTGTTGATGTGTTTAGGGAGCGGTAATTGCACGATCAAACCAGTGAGACCGTAGCGTGGTTGTTGCAATTGTTTGACCTCGGCAACCAATTGTTTGGTCGAAATACGACTGGGTAAGTGCAGTAATAAAAAATCTACACCACAACTTTCAGCGGCTTCACCTTTTTTACGGACATACGTTTGAGACGGTTTATGGTTACCAACCAAGACTACGCCTAACTTGGCTGTAACACCGCGCTGGCGCTTGATGCGACTGTAAATCTGGGTCGCTATTTTGTGTCCATTAACAATGGTGTGCATAAGGCATTAAAAAATCCCCGTCTTAGCGGGGATGGCTGTCCTGGATATCCTCATTCATATATAGCATACCTAATAAAGATTGACAATGATCAGGTGTGCATGGTACAACGCTGCCGAGCATTTCCGCTCTTTACTAGGAGGATTCCGTGACTCGCACTCTCACCGCTCTCATCGTCACCACTGCAGTCGCTGCGCTCAGCATCATCGCCAACGTCGGCCAGTATCTGGTCGAACGCGAGCTGATGGACAGCCTGGTGAGCTGCCACAGCGAAGTCTATACACTGGACCAGCGGCCGCCGGAGCCGACCATCGCATACGTCACCGTCTACGTGTACAGTGACGACCCGAACGTCCTGCTGCAGAGCCTGCTGGGAGATGATGACATGTCGCAGTACTTCGCGCCGTTCTACATGCCGGATGGTGTCGATCCGACGCAGCTCGACCCGAACGATCTCGGCTGCCCCGGTGAGGACAGCATGACGCAATACTTCGACGTGTCGGAGATCCCAATCGATTCGAACGGCCGGTTCGGAGGACACTGGGTGCCGTGACCACGGGAAGGGGAGGTGGCGCTATCAACGCGCCGCCTCCCCGAACCAACCCCTTAAAAAAATCCGTTATTCGCCATTACCCCTGTCCCCTTGCAGGGGTACACTATCTAGTGTGTGATCATCTTATAAAACGCCATAACACAACAAAGTAAAATTACAACATACTCTGCAAATTACTACTTACCAGAAGTTACTGTAGTCATTCAAAATTATCTCCCCTGTAAGGGGTCGGGGGTAAAGTAAGTAGAAGGGTAAATGTGAGAAGGTTTAGATCGGCAACTTTACCGTAAATGTCGCCCCCTTATCCTTACCGTCACTATGCGCGGTGATACTACCCCCGTGTTGAGTGACAATTTGTTGGACAATAAACAGACCTAAACCAGTGCCGTGCGGCCGCAGCGATTTAGCATGATCGGTCCGATAAAACCGATCGAATATTTTTTCAATTTCTTCTGGTTCAATGCCAATGCCAGTGTCATGGGTTTCAAATACAATTTGATTATCTTGCTGATATAGCTTCACTGCTACTTGTCCACCGGCTTGAGTATAATGCTCGGCATTGTCGATCAAATTCATAAATACCTGTTGCAGGTAATCTGCCCGCATCATCATGTCTGGTAGTGGTTGGCTCGGTGATTGGTAAAGTAGTTTAACCTGTTTGTGGTTAAAATTCGGCTGTAAAGTCTCAATGCATTGTTCGACTAACAATGCCACATTGCCTGATTTAAGTTCGCCAGTCACGCCATTTTCTAATTCAGCTGACTGCAATAAATCATTCACCACATTATTTAGCCGCTCCACGGATACCAAGACATTTTTTTGCACCAGCTTTTGTTTTTCAATCGATTCATGATCATAGTCCCCTTCATATTGCATCAGTAACATACCCCGAATAGCGGTGAGTGGAGTACGTAACTGATGTGATGCCATATGCAAAAAATCTGTTTTCATTTGCAATAAGCCTTGTAAAGCCGCTTTGGAGCGGATTTCTTCGTAGACACTATTGACCAGCTGCCAACTAATAAAACCATACACTAATAGTATAGTAATGCGTACACCCAATTCGAAGGTACTAGTAGATTGCAGTACTTGCACAATTAAGACCATGCCTAATAAAGCAGCAAACAGTTCCGTTGCAACCAGCCTAATTTCAAACAAGTGATGTTTAACAATGGCGTAGGCCATAAATATCACCAAGACTAAAGTAAAGTCTGGACCCAACCACACTAAATCGTAATTACCCAACAGCGGTAACACTAGGTTACAGCTGACACCAAACACAACTGCAAACAACATGCCGAAAAAAATCAAGCTAATTTGACGACGCTCGACGGCATCGGCATGACGCCTCTTTCGCCAGAGGTGGAACAAACCACCAAACAAAAAAACAATCAAACTTAAACCGTAGAAATACAGACCAGGACCTGTCACTAACCTGCCAGTAGGATCGTAAATGACCGCCTTTAGTGTCAGGCCAGGAAAACCAATAATGAATCCCCAGACAAAACAATATACCCATAACACCAGGCTGAGACGCCGTTGTTTTAATAACGGTAACGGTTGTGGGAAATTGAGACTAAACGAGTAGAATGGCGCAGCGATCATCAATCCAGCGTAATAACTGGCCAAGGCGTAAGCATATCCAGTGTGACTGTCTGTGGTTAGTTGAAAAAAGGCGTTCGTCAGCGCCCATAGTGCAATGCCAATGGTAAAAAAAACGAAGGCCAGGTTAGCAGGATTACGACGCTGTCTGAATAAGACTGTAAGCCCAATACCAAGGGTTGTAATCGTGATCAACAAGAGCAGGGCAGTTTTTAAATCAAACATAGTAGTAACAATAGCTGCTCAAATTGAAGAAAGCAAGTCAAGGTGTATGTGCCCATTGACTTGCTCTTCTACAGCTTAAGATAATGGTGGGCGAAGGGCACACTACTCATCGAGACGACGTCGAGCGCCATCAGGTAAGTATTGATACTCGACTCAAACTGGTACGGTCCAGCTTTCACCACGAACGACAGGTGCTCCAGGAACCACTTGTTGATGTACCCACTCATCGTGTCACTGGTCGTCGCGTAGAGCGTGACAATACCCCGCGACATCGCCAGATCGTAGATCGCGCGAACGATTAACCGCACCACTTCGGCATCGGTCGGTTGATCAGTCGGCAGGCGGCCAGGACGCACACACAGACGTGACACTTCTCCCATGGTAGCGTCGACCACCAGGCCAGGCGGAAACAACGGAGCAAACACCGGTTGCTGCAGCAACAGTCCACCCGGTGACCCACCTTGGATCACCCGAGCATAGGCTTCCAACCGGCCATCACTGCCGATGCACCCAAGGTGGTCTGCAGTGACGTCCAATTTGTCGAACTCCACCCGGCGGCTGGCATCACCCACCGGCCAACCAAGCTGGCCATGGAAGACGTCAAAGCGTAACTGGCCGAACATGTCGGCTTCAGTCGCGAAGTCCAGTTCACGAACCATTATGTCTTTCCCTCCAAAGAACGAGTTTAGGCTGTAGCGCCCTACATCATAGATTACTTCTACTCAATCAGACAAATGGTATCCGACTACTATTTACGATCAATAGCAATATAAACCTGTGTTTGTAAGTTCAAACTGTTCCATAACACTGGTCCAATGAAACGAACAAAGCTGGTAATGTAGCTGTCATCTTCCTGAGAAAAAGTTTGTTGATTAATACGCGGTCCGATACCAAAAAAAGCAATCACATCTTGGTTATAAAGAATGGGTAGTAACCGAACACACTTCAATTGCTGCGTTAGAGCTGACAAATCTGGATGTGCATCAATCTTACTGCCATCGTTTGGATACAGCGAGGTAAAACAATCACTACGACTATCAAATCCATATAACACCATGCGCTCGACTGGTATGGTTTCTATAAAATGACTAAGCGCAATACTAACTGTCTGGGCTGGAGAGGGTAATGCATTCATGATCATCTGTTCTTTGACAGTGAGCTTATACAAATCAAATACTCCTGCCGGCACCAGACGACGTATCAGTGCGTCAATAGCTTGTTTGATAGCTGGACCAATAAAAATGGCCACCACAATAACTACAGCCAGTGTGATGTCATTGATAACGGTAGTAAATGTGAAGGCTTTTAATAAAATCAAACCTAAAGTACATAGTACTATGCAGTAAATTGAAGCAGTAATAGCGTACCGTTTAATTTGGTAGTGAATATTAAAAATACGATAACGTAATATAGCGTATGCGATTGTTACAGAAATGATGCTACTCGCCACACTACCGATGATCTGTTGGGCGGCAACACTATTAGCTACTGAATCGTTAGAATGTAATAAAATATTAGCTGATAATGGAACTACCACATGAGTAAGCACGCCAATACAAGATGCAGTACCGAAGCCGATGATCAATAGTTTCGCCTCAACTTTTTTACGTCCCACAGATTTTCTGTACCCATAAGACAATAGACCAATCAGTAGAAGCAACACTATAACCGCCATACCGTACAGTATAAAGCTATAAGGAGCACTCTTAAGATAAAATAAAGGTCCTTCAGCTGAATACACTTTTTGACCCACAATTAACCCAGGCACATATGCTGTAACTGCAACAACTATAGTTAAGAGGGTAAAAAAATAAATAACAACTTTAGATAAATATTTCTTTTCAAAGAAAAGCCATGTAAAATACACTACACTAAATAGTGCAGTTAGTCCGAATGTAAATGTACCAGCATTAAAAATAAAGTTGAACGAAGTTGATCGTTGAACAAAAAAAGAAACATAAGTTACTATCTCCCAAATCAATATAAGACTAAATGTAACGTAGTATGAGCGGATAATGGGATTTGTTAGACGAACACTGTTCTTCACAAACCACACCCCTACGGCAACATCAAACGCAATACTAGCCAAAAACGTATATTGCATCAAATGGACTAAAAACATGTACTTGACTTACTATAAACCAGTAAAACTGGCAAGCCCAAACATGCACAAGTTGCCTTTTTCGATAATACTGGTTAAGATCGATACTTGACGTATCTCTCCGCACCGGATATACTTCTTTTTAATATATGGCCACCTTCCAGGATTTTCCGCTCGCCCTTACCTTTGACGACGTCCTGCTGATCCCACAAAAATCAGAGGTCTTGCCACGCGATGTTACCTTACGCACGCAACTGACCAAAAAGCTCTATTTGGAGATTCCAATGCTATCCTCACCAATGGATACCGTGACGGAATCCGCTATGGCGATTGCAATGGGCAAAGAAGGCGGCTTAGGCATTATCCATAAGAATCTGGATGAAGCGCAACAGGTAGCTGAAGTCAAAAAAGTGAAACAAGCTGGTTTCATGGCTGGTGCGGCCGTCAGTGTCGGTGATAAAGCCATCCGTCGTGCTGAAGCTCTGGTGGCTGCCCGGGTGGATGTGTTAGTAGTAGACAGTGCCCACGGACATTCGAAAGGTGTTCTGGACATGGTGAAATATTTAAAGAAAACCTATCCGCACATTGAAGTGGTGGGTGGCAACATTGCTACACCAGAAGCTACCCGTGACTTGATTAAAGCTGGCGCCGATGCCGTAAAAGTAGGGATTGGCCCCGGTTCAATTTGTACCACCCGCATTGTGGCCGGCATTGGTGTACCGCAACTGACCGCTATTATGAACTGTTATCCGGTCGCTAAAAAGGCTGGCGTCCCTATTATCGCTGATGGTGGGGTACGCTATTCTGGTGATATCGTTAAAGCCTTAGCCGCTGGCGCGAATGCCGTCATGATGGGTGGAGCCTTAGCCGGTACCGATGAAGCTCCCGGTGAAGTGATTGAAGAAAATGGTGTGAAGATGAAAGCGTACCGTGGAATGGGATCGTTAGAAGCTATGCAACATGGTAGTAAAGATCGCTATTTACAAGAATCCGTAACCGAAGCCAAGAAACTGGTACCAGAAGGAATCGTCGGTAAAATTAAATATAAAGGCTCAGTCGACCAAGTGGTATATCAGTTACTAGGCGGCTTGCGCGCTGGAATGGGTTACTGCGGCGTAGCCACCATTGAAGAATTACACGACCGTGCTCAATTTGTGCGCATTACCAATGCCGGTATCCGCGAAAGCCATCCCCATAGTCTGGCCTACATCTCCGATGCGCCGAATTATACGATGAATTAAACCTTCACTCGCTTCCGTAAGGCCTGATGATGTTGTTCGAGCTTGGTTAAAAGCTCGCTTTCATTTACCAGGTTATGGCGCCGACCGGTAATCACGAAACGGCCATTGATCATGACATCACGAGCCGTATAACCACCATGGGTAATAAAGTTTCCTAACAGTGTTTCTGGTTGATACGGATCAAAGGGCATGAACATGCGGTCTTTTAGTTTCCAAAAGGTTAGATCCGCTTTATAACCAGGCAGAATTCTACCTACCTGTTTACCAAGGCCAACCACATTGGCCGCATTGCTAGTCAACATTAAAAATAATTCCTCAAAACTAGCCGCCCGTTGCGTGTCTTGATGCATCAATTTACTTTGGAACGCTTCTGACACTAAATCTAGTTTACTTTTGGAAATAACACTATCGGTGCCAAGGGCAATGCGATCACCTAACCCAGCCACCACGTAATTACCATACTGAAACTGGCCAGATTTATGCAACCGATTTGATGTCGGTAAATG
>CAZSXL010000001.1:19571-26753 GCA_964611225.1 uncultured Gammaproteobacteria bacterium | reverse complement strand
TTGTTAATCCTTTTTTCTTAGTGTTTAATAATTCTAAATATTGTTTTTTTGATTCGAAGCCAAAGTGGTTCCAAAACCGCGTATTGTTGCAAATATTATTGAATCGGCTGGATACCTTAGACAAAATAAGTAGATCACTTGGATTATCTAGCTGCACAATTATTTCTGATATAACTTCATCAGGTAATTTTTTAAACTGATCATAGACTGAGGCAAATACAATGATGCGACTACCCGCCGCACAACGTTGGCCAGCATTGGAAAAAGCCGATTGCACAGCAAAATCAGCCGCGTTCTCCAAATCGGCGTCATCACACACCACAAACGGATTTTTACCACCTAATTCTAGGCAGACTTTCGCTAATCGTTCCCCGGCAATTTTATTAATTTGTTTCCCTACCGGCACTGAACCAGTGAAGCTAATCAGTTTAACTCGTCCATCTGCCACCAGTGGTGCACCCACTTCTGTACCAAACCCTTGCACTATATTAAACACTCCAGCCGGTACACCCACTTCTTTTAAGAGTTCAGCAAACCAAATAGCTGTGTATGGAATATCTTCCGATGGTTTCATGACTACGGTGTTCCCACACAGTAAAGCCGGAAACGCTTTCCAAGCTACGTTTGGTAACGGAGTATTACCAGCGATAATTAATCCACAGACGCCAATGGGTTGGCGCACGGTCATCGCTGTACGGTTTGGCATCGCGCTAGTGGTGGTTTTACCGTAAAATCTCCGACCCTCACCGGCTACAAAAAATCCCATCTCCATGGCAGCCTTAGCTTCACCTTCAGCATCTTGTAATGACTTGCCTGTTTCTAAATGCACAATTTCAGCGATTTCCGCAGTCCGTTGTTGAATCAGTTGAGCCACGGCACGCAATAGTTCTGCCCGTTGCACAATATTAGTACTGCGCCAGTTCGCTGCAGCGTCCAGAGCTGCTTGGACAGCTAAATCAACATCTGTGGAATCGCCCTTGGCGACTGTACCAATAGCCTGACCACTGGCTGGATTCAACTTAGTGTAGGTAGCACCAGATTGTGCCGGAACAGCCTCGTTATTGATCCAATGGGTAACGGTTTTAGGATAGGCCATAAGGCGTCTACTCTAGCAACTTTTTACCAGGCCGTAAAGCCACCGTCGATGCGCAATTCTTGACCCGTCATATAACTAGAAGCCGCTGAAGCCAAGAATAATAGCGGTCCAGTTAAATCGGTAGCTTCACCCATCCGACCTAAAGGCACCCGTTCCGAAAATTTACGTTTGAATTCCGGATCTTGCCCACCGGCAATACCACCCGGTGATAATGTATTCACGCGTACATTATATTTTCCCCAGTGCGTGGCAAAATGTTTCGTCAGTTGCACTAGGGCGGCTTTGGACGCACCGTAAGCTGGTGGCTTTAAAAACGCCGGATCGGTTTCAATATGATCATAAAAGCGTTCGTCAGCCGATACCGACGCATACAATGAACCGATGTTAATAATACTGCCTTGTTTGCGCTCACACATGCCTTGGCCAAATACCTGCATACATAAAAATACACCGACGACATTCACGTCTAATACTTTGCGAAACAGGTCAGCTGGAAAATCCTCCAAACCGTAGGTCTTGGCTGGTCCAGGCGGTTGATCAATTCCAGCATTATTAATCAGAATATCCACGGAACCAATCGTCTGCGCAAAAGTCTCCAAGCTAGCACGGTCAGTCACATCTACTTCTGGTAAATCTAAACCGAACACTTTAGCACCGGCTTGTTCCAAAGCTTTAACCCACACTTGACCTAACTTGCCTTTAGAGCCAGTGACGACAGCCACTTTACCCGTCAATGCAAATAGTTCATTCATAAGCTGATTGTATCCAATCACAGACTTCTCGTACAGCACCAAGGCCGCCTGGTTTACTGGTTTGATATTTGGCCACCGCTGCTGCCTCTGGATAGGCATCGGCTACCACAATACTGACACCCACCAGCTGTAAACACTCCAGATCATTAATATCATTCCCGACATACGCAACTTGATCAGCTGTTAGGTTATGCTGCTGCATCAATTGCTGGAGAGCTGCTGCCTTATTAGGCAAATTATTAGTACATGGAATCTGTAGTTTTTTACAACGCTCAATCACTACTGCATTAGCTTCCGTTGACAACACGTGTACTGGGATGTTTATTTTTTTTAATTTCGCTAAACCCAAGCCATCACTGCGCCAACATCGAACCGATTCATTACCTTGTTGATCGATCCACACCGTGTTATCCGTGAAGACACCATCAAAATCAAACACCACCAGCTGAATCGTACTGGTAATAGGGTCACCTAAAGTGAGTAGTTTAGACATGATCAAAGGAGAGCTCCTCATCTTCACGTAGCGGCTGCTTCAAGGTTTTGCCGTAAAATTCTTTCGCATGATAGGGCTTAATACCGTCGCCAGGTGATTTGAAGGCTAGATCCTCTTCCGTTAAGAGATGGCCGGCTGGCAAATCTTTGGCAGCTACAATTTTTTTAGCCATTTTGATGCTGGCTGGAATTTCTGAATCTAACAATACTTTTTGACCGTCACCTAAGGCCAGGCGCGTCCGTTTTAAATCGCGGACCAATCGGCGCATCCCATCAGGCTCTAAGGAAAAAGCTTGATCGGTTCCTTTCAACGCACGGTTGATCGTAAAATGCTGCTCAATAATCCGTCCACCTAACGTGTACATCACTGGCCCCATCATAATGCCACTGAAATGCGTGGATAACCCAACCACCGTATCGGGGAATTTCTGCCGGTAAGTTTCAATGACACGCAGACTTAACACTTCAGCTGGTGTTGGATAGGTAGCGGTACATTGTAACAACGCCACTTGTTTATTAATAGCAGTCACGGCGTTGTAGGCTCGTTCCACATCTTCCATGGTAGCCGCACCGGTACTCATAATTAAAGGCTTGCCTGTTTTAGCCACGTATTCTAAAAACGGTATGTTGGTGAGTTCAGCCGAAGCAGTTTTGTAAGCCGGCACACCAAGTGCTTCTAAAAAATCTACACTGTGGATATCAAAAGGTGTGGCAAAGAAAATAATGTCTAACTCTTCAGCATATCTTTTAAGCTCTTGATATTCTGCCTCTCCAAACTCCAAAAAATCACGATGGGTGCCATAGGTAGGCCCATAGGCATTCTCAGAATTATAGGGCGAATCATAAAAGGCTTTGGTGTATAAAAATGTGTTGTCACGCTTCTGAATTTTCACGGCACTGGCACCAGCATTCTTAGCCGCCTTAAACATTTCTTTGCATTGTTCCAAATTGCCTTGGTGATTATGACCAATTTCAGCAATCACGAAGCAATCGCTAGCGTCGTTGATCGTGAAATTGCCAATCTGTAATTCCCTCATCGTGGCTATGATAGCAGGCTTTTTAGGTGATGCCAAGCCACTAATTGTAGTACCTGATAAGGCTGTTGGGCGATCTGCTCGTAAAGATAATGTGTCACCGCTTCATGGCGAAAATGTAAAGCGCGCTGTTTCCCTAAATCGGCACCGATAAATCCAAAGCACCGTTTACCTAATAACCCCGGTAAAACCGTTAACCCACCATAGGTACCAAAAAAGACATCTGCTCTAGCTAACACCGCTGTTTGCAAAGTTAGGTTTGTAGCCAAATCACCATCAATCACTACAGTTTGTACACGGTCATTCTGCGGCATGGGAAACTGAGCATGATCATCTAGCTGACTATTCGTCACTAGAGCCACAACATTGTGCTGAGCACTAATACGTTGCAGCAGATCTGCGACAAATTTTTGATTCTCAGGCGTGGCTGGAAATAATTCACTTTGATAAAACCGCACGGCCACATAATGGTCTGGCAGCTGCAGCTGTGACATAGTGGGTGCGCTGATGGATTCAAAGTGAAGCTGCTCCAATAACCAAGCCAGGGATTGCTTTTCTTCAAAGTAAACCAACACGGCTTCCCACATTTTGCTGGGATGCAATGTATCATATTTAGTCATCCCCAACTTGTCAGCCACCTGTTGAATCAATTGTCGTTCACCGGCTGTACAGCTAAATTGTTTTTCAGTAGATCGTTCTGCACGAATCACCTGATATCCAGCCAAATCTACGTAATCAAATACTTCAGCATATTCGTTGGTGAGATACTGATACCAACTACTAACACCGCCGCGAGACACTACAACGATGCGTCGTCCGTCAAATTTGCCAGACCGTTTTTGCTGATTTAACCACGGAATCCAATACTGTAGCTCGGGGCCAACTTCACCCAACCACGGGCCAATGATCAATGGCTTGTTACTGCCCCACATACTGCGCTACCTGTTTCAAGAAATAGTCCCAACTTAAGTTGGCATGATAATACTGCTTGGCAGCTTGACCACACTCTTTAAACTGAGCTAACTGATTGAAATCAATCTGGTCGAACTGGCCACCGTCAAAAGTGAAGGTCTTATAAGCGTCGGGCGTTAGTTGACCATAGGATGTAATCACCGATTTACCGGCATCAAAGAATGCCATCGGCGAAGCACTGTTAAGCATAATACCAGTCGGGTAAAAAAATACCCCTAGGTCAGCCACGTGAATCAGTTCAGCTAAAATTTGATTTGGCATAAAATCAGTGACGATCACCTGAGGACTATTAATCATCTGCGCCAATAACGCACTGTCGCTGGATTGATCACCTTGGTGGGCAGAGGCAGCAATAATATGGTGCCACTGCGGATAGTGCTCCACCATATGCGCATAGAAAGCAACGTATTGTTTAAAATTTTTCTTGCGAGCATTAAAAAAACCAAACGAGACCGTTAAAGGATGCTGATCGGTATGACTAAACTGCAGCACTGCTGGATCCATCAATGATGGCGTGCACAACGGAACCGTTTTTTGTGGAGCAATGGCATTAAGGGCAGCTTCACCCGATAAATTCAACACCACATCAGCGGCCTTTATAAGTTCGTCCTCTATATAGGAGAAGCGATAATCATGCATCACCAAAATAGTTTTTTTAGCATGACCAGAAGCAATAAAATTATGTAGGCTCTTCACCTCGGCTTCATCCATTTCAATCACATCTAAGTTAATGAAGAACTGGTCACATTTACTAAAGCCCTGATAACTGTGTACCAACGTACCGTCCACCCGCTGGGCTAACTGATGAGCAAAATAGGCCACGCCACAACGTGCCGTTGGTAAATGTTTGGCGTAAACTAAGATGTTGTTAGGCATGATCGTTGGCTTGTTGAATAAATTTGTTTAACAAAGCTGTACTACTATTGTGTACCGTATCTAAATAGTGAATCTGAATACCCAACTCTTGGCAGATTTGCAGTTCAGCGGCGGGCAGTCGACCCTCCCAATCTTTGCCTTTGGCATAAATGTTTGGCTTGATTGTGCGCAGCGCTACCTCCGTGTCCATTACCACCACTTCATCAACAGCCCGTAAACTACGCAAGACCGTTAACCGACTTTCCGCCGGCAAAAATGGCCCGATGGTTGGACGCTTCTGCCAAATTTCCGCATCCGTGACTGTATTCACGACCAAATAATTTCCTAAGGCTTTAGCTGCTTCCAAATAAGCAATGTGCCCTTCGTGTAATGGGTCTAAACAGCCGTCAGCTAGTACTTTAATGGGAGAGGTCATAGCGCATTTTTAACTGATCGGCAGCACCGGCATATGGTACCATGCCAACTGACTGAAAGCCAAGCTTGGTATAGAGTTTCACAGCGCGATCATTTTTAGGATTTACATGTAAAAAAACCTGCTGCCAACTTTGTGTTTTAGCATATTCCAAGAGCTGAGCCATCACCCGGCTGCCAATCCCCTTGCCCCACACCGACCGATCGCCAATCACAATCCGTAACTCCGCTTGTGTAGGGGTCATATCATAAAAACCAGCATTACCCACATGGCGACCATCCGCCAAAATTGCAAATAATTGAATATCCCCGGCCCGCTGACACTTCTGCCAATAGTGCCAAGCTGACCGTAAGGTTTGTTTGGCACGTTGAGCTAAAAATTCTGTCACGACAGGATCATTCATCCAATGGACATTGCGTGGACGAACGTAATGATACCAACGCGCTGGACGGATGATCACGGTCAGTGCTGCCATCATGAGAGCTGAGTTACCTTCCAGGGTAGCAATGATCGCATCACGCCATCCAAAGTACCCGCCCAGTGACCCCGCACAGTGGTACCATCCATCGGGTCCACCACCGCAAAGGCTAAGCAATCTGGCTCGACATAATACTTAGTTTTACGATTCAAGTTACCGATAGCCAGCTGCACGGTGTAACGTGATTCAGCCAAAAAATTAGCGGGAATCGTAACCGTAGTCCGATAACTACCCACTTGATGCGTCCATTGCTGCGTATTCTTTTCCAAGTTATCTGCGGTCATAAAGACGCAAGTACCTTTTTCATCGTAGACAAAAAATTGAACATGCACATCGGGAATCACCTGATGACAAACATAATCACATTCCAACTGAACGCTCTCATTAATTTTATAGGTATCGCCCAGCTGACCATCGGCGTGCTTGACGCGCACCGCTTTAGGGCTGACCGGCTCAGTACCAGCTTTCGCTGTAAACGTGCGTTCGGCTGGCTGGCTACCACCTGTGTGCAAATACTGGTTCACTACGTCATTCACGGATCCGCTCGCGATCATTTTTCCATGTTCCAATAATACAGCCCGTTGGCACAAGCTGCGGATCGCGTTCATGTTATGACTGACGAACATCACCGTGCGGCCACCGCTAGCCACATCCTGCATCTTATCTAAACATTTTTTTTGAAACTGCGCATCGCCAACGGCTAACACTTCATCCACAATCAAAATCTCGGGGTCCAGATGAGCGGCTACGGCAAAGGCCAAACGCACATACATGCCACTGGAGTAACGCTTTACCGGCGTATCTAAAAACTGCTCCACTTCCGAAAAGCTGACAATATCATCGAACTTACGTTTAATTTCCGCCGTGGTCATCCCTAATAGTGCCCCATTCAAGTAAATATTTTCCCTGCCGGTTAACTCGGGATGAAAACCAGTCCCCACTTCTAACAAACTAACAACCCGACCATGTAAGGTAATACTACCCTCGGTGGGTGGAGTAATCTGCGAGATTATCTTTAATAGCGTACTCTTGCCGGCACCATTGCGGCCAATCACTCCAATGACCTCGCC
>CAZSXL010000001.1:0-19561 GCA_964611225.1 uncultured Gammaproteobacteria bacterium | reverse complement strand
CCTGGAAGCAGCGCCTGACGTGCAGGCTTTCGGCAAAAACTATCTTGCCGTTGGCGCTGACGGAACCAGCGCACTGGGTTTAATTTGCTGGCGATGATATCGCGTAACGATAAATACGGCTCAGTTTCACCCAACTGATACTGTTTGGATAAATGTTCTACCGTGATAATGGGATCAGGGATGATTGGTTCAGCCATACTAAGATCTAAATGATATCAGCAAAATACCGCTCTGTTTTTCTAAAATAGATGATCCCAACTACCAGGCCTAATACCATCACGCCGGCGGCTGTACCTAAGGCACTCCAATCGATAGCTGTTTGCCCAAAAATCACCGCCCGAGCGGCACTAATAATGCCCGACATCGGGTTCAGATTTAAAATCCATTGATGTTCAGCCGATACAATACTAGCTGGGAAAATGACTGGGGTAACAAAGAATAGCAATTGAATAAATAACGGGGCAATAAAACGCACATCCCTAAATTTAACGTTGATAGCCGCTAATAATAAACCTAATCCCAGCGATACTAAATAT
The DNA here is from genome assembly GCA_964611225.1 of uncultured Gammaproteobacteria bacterium. Lineage (GTDB taxonomy): Bacteria > Patescibacteriota > Patescibacteriia > UBA9570 > UBA9570 > UBA9570. The sequence continues at coordinate 19,025 of CAZSXL010000001.1, read as the reverse complement.
GTTAGTAGCACTAACAAGGGAATGACTAGCACCGTCTCCCACGATGGCACAAACCGGTAATAGACCATTAAGCCGACAAATACCAAGGCCGCCACCAGAAAATCCACTAAGCAGACAAAAATGGAAGAGGCTGGTAAGAGTAATTTAGGAAAATAGATTTTCTTAATAATACCCTCATTGCCCACCAGACTAGCACTGGCATTATTGACCGATTGGGAAAAAAAATTCCAGAACAATAGACCAACATAGACAAAAATAGGATACGGAATACCGTCAGAACTAATCTGGGCGAAGTTTCCAAAAAAAATCGTGAAGATAATCATGGTAATGATCGGCAAAAATAATGCCCACACAATACCAATAGCAGTTTGCTTATAACGTACTTTAATGTCGCGGATCGATAAAAAGTAGAACAGATCTTTGTAGCGCAATAACTCCGCCAGATCGATGCGGAACCAAGCACTGGTTGGCTTAATTACTGTAGTGACTGCGGGCATAAGCTGGCTTATCCTAAGTTACTTTTGCATCGCTGTCAATGCACGCCGCACGGCGAGCACATCAACATTCGAGGCCAGTTGTAAAAATGGAATATCACAGGCTAGTGCCACCTGACGATCACGCGCGTGGGAATCACCAATCAACACGACCTGATTAGAGCGCCGTTGCATCTTACGCAAGAGCAAACGAATTATGCGTGGATTTGGTTTTTCGCAGCCCGCCTCTTCTGAGGTCACCACGTCATCGAACAATTCCGTCAGGCCCAAGCGTTGCAATTTTTTCATTTGCCAAACGGTAGTCAGATCCGATGCTATGCCTAAGCGCCAACCCCAGCGCTTGATTTGCTGTAATAGTGCGCGCATGCCAGGCCGCAAGCGCATGGTACGCAGGTAAGCCGACCAAAACACTTCATCCGCTTGCAACGTTAAGTTAATATCCGTGCGGCCAAGTAACTGTTCAATGGCTCCTTGCGCATAGAATAACCGTGCGTGGCTGCCAGCTTGTTTGGCTAAACGTTGATGCACCGCATGACGGCTTTGTTCCCAAGCCTGACGCACTGCGGTTGCGGACATGCCTAAACGATTGGCTAAAAATTTGACCACTGCCACCTGCCCTGCCCGATTGCACGGTGCATACGCATACAACGTATTATCTAAATCAAAAATGATTCCATTGATCGACATAGGCTTCTGCAGTCATGACTGCGGTTAATGGAAAATGTAAGGTTTGTAATTGACTAATATACCCAGCAATATCCTGTGGCCTTCCCCAGCGTTCCGGACAGACCAAACAGGTTTTGAATCCTTGTAACTGCTGCATCACAGTGGCATCTAACGGCAATTGCGTATTGGTATCAATCCAAACCCAATCCGCTAAACCACGATACTTGAGCACTGTTTCAATGGCTTCATCTTCAGAATAACGAACGGCGATCTGACGGACACCCGCTCGCGTAGCTCGGTAAATGTAAGGAAATTCGACATCTAATAAAAAATAGTTGGCTACACCATACTGCTGACACAAATCAATCGCTCGCTGCTCGATGCCAGCTTCCTTGATATTCAAGATAATCCCAGCGTGGTGGAATTGCTTTAAGTAATCCTCAAAGTCATTGCCACCGGCAAATGGTTCGTGATTCAAAATAATCCGATCCCCATCGGCGCGTAAATCGATCTCTACACCGTAGCGTGAATCAAGGCTGCTTAACCGGCTAATTTCATTTACTCGATGGATGAAAATTTGCATAGCGTCTGCGTAAGGCGAAAATATATTTAATGGTCCGTAAAACTGTTTTGTAGCGCGACTTAAAACTGAAGGCCCACTTCGATTCTCCATGCTGCCGCTTGGCAAAATGTACTGCGATGGTCTCAGTACTGTACCCTAACACGTTAGCCAGATAGAGCAAGTAGAGATCTAGTGAAAAATCGTCTGGTGGATTTGGTAATTGTGCCAGTAATGAACGATGGAATAGTTTCGGTTGCGCGTTGATATCATACAACAATTTACCTAATACCACACTAGCAATCACCGACATGCCAAATGTAAAGCCCCACTGGCCAAAGGATCGATTTAGCCGCTTACCTTTGATAATCAGGTCCTTCCGATTGAGTGTGTTGAACTGGTGATAGGCTGTGATGACATCGGCTGGATCGGTTTGTAAATCGGCATGGGTCCAGGCTAATACTTCTCCTTGGGCTGCTCGTAATCCCGCCATGATGCCATGACCGTAACCAATATTTTTAGGCACGGTGACACTACGAGCAAAATGATACTGCGGCTGTTGCAGCTGCTTGGCTAAGACCTCCGCCGTATCGTCGGTTGAACCATTATTCACACAGATCAGTTCAATATCTGGTTCCGTAATGACAGCCGCAAACCGCTCCAAAACGATGGGAATGTTTTTAGCTTCGTTGTAACACGGCACTACGATGGATAATTTCATAACCGTTGATAGACAAAAAAGTCTTCGGTCTCAAGCACTAAGTTGAATTGGTAATGTAGGCCATCTTCACCCACTACACCATTAGTGGTAAGCTCGGTAAAGAATGTACGTTCAGCCACAATGTCAGGGTAACTGGTCCACTGTTGGACATCAGCATCTGGTTTCAAAAAACCAAAGTTCTTTTGAATCAAGAGGAGATTAGGTTGATAGGAAATAAGATCAGACACGTCTAAATTGCCGTAAACGCCACGCACTAAACTAGTAGGGTACGGGGTCTGGTCAAAATAGATGTAGGGTGATTTTAAGATACTGATCGGCTCAATAGCTTGCTGACTCAACCAAATCTCAAATTGCTCTTTAGAACGCACCTGCACTTGAAAACTATCACTAAATTCACGTGTTTTTAAGGATTGATAGTTTTTGTTGATGGTTGGTGCGTTAATAGCAAACAGAACAACTACCAGTAACCCCAGTACCGGCAGTTCATATTTGGCCCAGCGCCCAAACCGGACAGTAAAGATACCAATCGGTAACAGCAAGCCAGCTGGAAACAAATACCAAAACCACAACTTATTCACGGTCAGTATAATATAGCCCGTAAACAACATCATAGCTGATACCGCCAACCACACCGTATACTGACGTTGCCGCGCTGACTGCCACAGATTCCACAACCCCAGTAGCGTGCACATGATCACAAACACTAGTGGTAGATAATCCACTACAATCACCGTGTTAAACCAGGCCTGATAATCCACACCCGTAATGGATCCACCATGGCCAGTAGCATTATCCAGCATGTTCGCCTGCACTGTATGGATATAAAAATTGATACCCGTACGACCCAGTGTTACCAAGTATGGATTAGCTAAGACAAAGCCCAAACCAAAGGCCGCGGCACAGTAGATTATTTTTTGAATTCCCCGATACCAAATCAGCATGGCCACGCCAGCCACCGGTAGAAACAACACAAATGGTAATTTGAGCCCTACCGCAATCCCTAAACAAAGAAAGGCCAACGGAAATTTTTTGCTGAGCAACCAATAGATGCCAGCCATCCCGATGGCCGCCGCCATAAACTCCACACTAAACGCTTTGGTATAAAAGTAATACGCTGGCATCGCTAAAATAAATAGCGCTCCCAATACAGCCGGAAGATATTTTTGCCGAATCAACCAGATACTTTTAATGACAAAAAACAAACTCACCCCTAGCCACGCCGCTGAAATGCAACGCAAGCTAATCAGGTAAGCTTGAAACGGTAGCCAAGCATGAAACGGCCAGCTTAGTGTGCCATAGACGTACCAAAACAAAGAACCATAACCCCAACCATCATGCAGCGTCACTAAAGTATACGGGTCATGGTTAGCCAGCGCACGAAAAAACATCACATCCAAAAAATCTTGGAACACCCACTCGTCGTTGGATAGCACGTTCAATTGCGCTGCGTCACTGCTGGCATACCAATAAGCGGGGAGATTAATGGCAATACACACGACAATACAAGCCAACAAGATTAGGGCATCACGCTGATAGGTTTTTAGAAACTGTCTCATGAGGTTGCTTGAAAATACTCTTTCCAATACTGATACACCTGTAAATCATTAGGCGTGCCCCAGCAAATATAGTGATCAATCTCAAATACTTTAACCCGTAACCCAAGTTGAATAGCATTATTCATGCACTCATCCACATAAAATTCATTATTGATACGAGTATTTTTTTTAATCATATCCTCAGCAGACTGAACGAACTGTTTACCCTGCCGAAACCAAAACGCGCCTACCACCGCATGATCATGAATCGGGTCGTTACTGATCGGTACTTTCACAGACACCCGTTGCACCGTTTGATCCGCATTCACCGCTACCCAGCCGTAGGCTTTCGGATTCCGTTCCACCGTGACATTGTTACGGAAGGTAAAAATAATTGCATCAACCGTTTCATCCTGCAACAAGTGTTGCCAAGCGCCTTGATCATAAGTAATACCGTTATCACAGGCTCCAATCAACAACGCATCATAACTATTAATATAGTCTTTAGCTAACAGACAGGTGCTGGCTTGTCCTTCAGTCAGGTAGTCCACCCCCATAATCGTACACCCAGGGTAGGCCTGTTCCAACGTTTGGCGCAACGGATAATTAGCCAAGTGCTCAGACCGGCAGATAAATACCCAGCGCTGAGCAGGCGGTAAATCCGAGGTAGCGCGCACAATCATCGGCTGACCATCCACCGGAATGAGTGGCTTGGGATCTGTATAGCCAGCTTGCGCAAAACGTGAGCCGGCCCCGGCTAATGGAATTAGAATCGTCATATCGTTCCAATATACTTAGCATACGGTGATAATTTCGTCAGCACTTTAGAATAGAGCATACAGAATCCCAAAACTATTGGGAAGGCCGCACAGATAGCCACAAAGAAATACAGTGGATTACCCCACCATGCAGTTTGATTATACAGCAATATCAGTTTACCAAAGACAATTAAATGCATCAGATAAATCGGCAGGCTGTATTTACCTACTGCCGCTAACCAACGTAACGGCGGAACCAGTAGAAAAAAGATCATGATACTGCTCATCAACCCAGCCAGGGCAATGAAGCCAAGGAATGTAAACGGAACACTGAATTGAGCTAAATCAATGCGTGCAGTGAAGGCGGAATATGTTTTCACTGGCTCAATCCAGTCAATCACTTGAATACTGCCTAAATATACTGGTAACAACAATAATGCATACCATGGCCTCAAATTGGTTAGTCGATGACGCTGTTGGTAAATAGTGTCGATGACCACGCACAACGGAAATAAATACAGTGCTAGGTCAATCCCAAACGGAATGGAATTATAGTAGCGCGCCGCAATGGGTTCGGCCAACAAAAACACTGCCAGCCAAGCAACCCAGAACAAAATGGCCCACCAAGTTTTGGCGTATTTCCGATAGACAGCAAAATAAATACTTAACGTGAGACAGGCAGGTAGAAACCATAAGGGGGAAGCTATGTGATGCCAACTGCCGTACGCCAAGGTACGTGCAATGGGAAATGGATCAGTTAGGAGTGCATCTTTCGCTGGCCAGACATACCAAAATACATAAGGGACTAATAAGAGTAAAGCGCGTTTCTTGATGAAGCCAGTGGTAATTGGTTTAACAAATAAAATAGATAAGGCAAAAAACATTGCCATATGAAAATAATTCACTGGCAAGAAAGTACTAATGAAATCTCTAAATGCTTGCCACCAACTTAAATTGGCAGTTGGGATAGCAGACGTTAGTACACCAATATGACCCCACAATACGCAGATGATCAGAAAACCTTTGAGTTGGTCGATGTGCAAATCTCTCATTGTGGTTGCGTGAAATACTCTTGCCAATAAATAAATTCTTGTAAATCTTCGGGTGTCCCCCACTGACAAAACTTTTCGACCGTAGTAACTTTTACCGGCAAGTGATCTCGCACCAGTAAATTATAGACTAAGCTCACATAGTATTCACCATTGAGGTTAATATCTTCGTCGACTAATTGTTGGAAATATTTTTTTACTAACCGACCAGATTTAAAATAATACGTACCGTCGGATTGGTATGATTCCATTTTATTTTCCGTCCAGGAATACTTTTCTCGGATCTCAATCAAGTTCTGATTCCCATCCGTTTTACAAGAGGCATACAGATTAGATCCCAGTAAGTGTGGATGAAACCCAAGATAACACGGAATAGCACCGGCACAGCCGGTAGTGACTGTCATCTGTTTAAAAGCTGCGTAATTCCATAGCGCGAAAAAGTCACAGTAATTAACAATGACCGGTTCGTCTGCTTGAATATGTTCCTGAGCACTCAGCACCGCCCACACCGGACCCTTTTTAGCGGGTGTTACCCCCACAATTTTTCCGGTGGGCATAATGCGTTCTAATTCGGAACGGAGCGGCGTGTTGTTTAAATGATCATTATTACAAACAAATAAAAAATTGGTTTCTCCAGGAAATAAACTCACCACATATTCAATAATTGGTTTCCCTCCTACTTTGATCAGTGGTTTAATATCATGATATCCGGCTTGGACGAAGCGACTACCGAGACCAGACATAGGAATGACAATTTGCATAGCTATCTGTTTAGGTTAACCCGATACTGCTCTTGTTCCATCGCTCGTAATTTTTCGCCTTCGTTGATGGGTAAAGGTTGCACAGTATAACCCAGAGCGGTAATCTGCTGATTTAAGTAGGCATTGGCCGATTGTACATCTGGATTTTTTTCTAAAACAGCGGCATCAGGAAAAAGGCTGGGTAAAATGGGTGGATCAGTTTCAACCACAAATGATGGAAAATGAGCTTTCACTAGATCATTCATTTCATTCAATCGAGTGATGGCTTCATTAGCATCCTCTCCGCATACAATCACACCGTGATTTTCTAGGAGCAGCAGTTTTGGATTCAGACCTTGAATGCGTTGCTGAATACTGTTGGCTAACTCCTGACCAGGAGTGGCATAAGGAATCACAATCGGCTCAAACTTTCTTAATCGTTCGGCCAGTTGTGCAACACCACCGACCTGACAATTATAAATATTGAGATAAACTGCATGAACGTGGATGACCACGCGTGGTAACAACAGATGCATTGGCCACTCCATTGAGGGTTGCTGACCGCCATTATCTTGGATGACCCGCCCGGTGTGACAATCAATCTCTACCCAGCCACGCTCAGCAGACATGGCTTTGAGCGCTGTGCCAGAAGCTTTAATGTACATCGTACCGTCGGCTGTCTTTACCGATGTGTTCCCACCCCCACCTTGCACTAAATCAAGCTGGTCGCCAACCTGGTGCGAAATGTGTAGCAAATCGTTTAGAGCTGCAATCATGATTTATGAATTTCGCTGTAGTAATACAAAATAAACAATTGCCGGATACCATCATAGTCTGCATGCCACTGCGGCGCTACAGTGATTAACTCTTCAAAATTTGGAATGCTCTGATGGGCAATGGCTTGCACCTGTTCAGCGGTAATCGTGCCAGTACATTCCAACCGTTGTCGCTCTAGATCATCTTCATACCCATGACTAGCGCTTAATCCGGTAATAGCTGCTAGCGGCTCAAGTAGTGGATCCAGGTGAATAGAGTTATCACAGATGATGACTAATTTCAAAACCGGTGGCTGGTCGGCAATGATGGCTCCAACCGGCTGCAACGAAATAATGATGTCGGCAAAATTACGTTGCGGTTTAATATATTTACTCGCATCGTCGGCGCGGGCAGCAAATTGTTGTTCAATATCCGTTACGCTATGGCCACGGTCATGGTGATCCCGTTGCAGCTTCCAAAACCGGCGTAACTCCTCGGCTGGGTCTAAATAAATTTTAATGTCAAACATATCACGCATCCGCTTCAGATAAAACGGGTGCAAGCCAACATAGAGAATATTTTTGTTTGCTTGAATGTTAGCTGGTCGCGTAAACCGCCCGGTGGAATGATCATACGCACTACGCTCAATGGTATCACCTTGCTTTAAGCCAGTTGCCTGGTTAAGTTCTTGGTGTAAACGATTACCTTTAGGATCAAGATGCGTTAACTGCTCCCAATTAGCATCATGCCGTTCCCATTTGTGAGCATCGTCACCATCCACAATCATCGTGTGTTCTTTACCAAACACGTCAATTAATAAGTTGGCCAGAGTATTTTTTCCAGAACCAGAATCACCGCCAATCCCAATCAGCGTAGGCTTAGTATCAGTTTTATATTCTAAATTACTGCGCACCCCTAAACGATAAATCCAGACTGCATTCATCACCAGGGCAGCGATAAAGAGGGTGAAGGTAAGGTCCAGAATGACCGGATTACCTACGACAATATCACCTTGACTGAGCATCACATAGCATAGATAAGACAAAGTGAGCGACCAAAAGCTCAACCTGGGAATCTCTTTATACTTAGCAAAAAAGTAGACATAGAAAGGTAGCGACCAATATAACCAGCCTGGCATGGGTGGTACAAACACCACAAATACGGTAAATAATAAACCGAGCACTAACAAGAAAGCATCCCGATTCATCTTGCGGTAAGGAAAGAAATTCAAGCATAAGATAAACACCGCAGCCGGGGCTAATAACAATTTCAAATCCTGCTCAAAAAAAGGTAAATGCACTAAATAGACTTTAGCAGCCTCAGCAGTGCCAAACACGCTCTGGCTAAACCCACTCGACCATAGATATGGACTCATTAATCCGATCGCTACCAACAGACAAACGAACACCTGTCCCACTTGCTGCTTCAATGGATAGCGATTAGCATAGAAGTAGATAAAATAGAATGGCACCACGGCTAATAAGTGTGTTTTGGTAGCAATGCCGATACCCAAGATGATGCTAGCTAATACAGTTTGACGCTTAAATAATAAGGCTAAGCTGATCAATAGTAGTGCCGTGGGTACAACATCCAGTTGGCCATGGACGTAGTTAATGTAGAATAAAACAGGTGATGCCCAATATAGCCACAATACGGTTTTTTCTTTAAGCTCCAACCACCGACATAAGATTAAGATAGATGGTAATATCGGCAACCAATAAAGGTAAGCGCATCACCAATAAATCCCACTGGCCAGGCAGCCAACCAAGCAACAGCTGAGGCAAACTAAAGATAGCTAACATCACCGGTGGATATGGAAAAGCGGTCGCTTGACCAATGGATACAAAATAATCGTAAGGATTTTGAAAACCAGAACTAACAAAGTAATTGACAAACGGGACAAATCCTTGGCTCATGAAACTCGAAGCTAGCACACTACCTACAACCACCTTGATCACAAGAATGATCCAAAACCAAACGGTGAAGTACTTTTTATTTAAAAACATAATACTTACAACCTAAAAAATTGGTTACCGTTGTTTGCATAATCGCTATTAGATTAGCTAAGCGCGGATCCATTCCCAACCAATGGACACACATATAGATGAGGCTCAGACTTACCGCCAAAGAACAAACATACACCGTGATAAAACGAAGTGTTTGACTACCTGCCAAGTGATGGCTAGATTGTTGCCGAAATGTCCAGGAAGCGTTAAAGAGATAGCTCAGCGACAAACCAGTGACATACCCAATGGCGCTGGCGAGCAGGTAATTGATCTGACCATAGCTATAGCTAAGGAAAAAAACCGCGTAGTTTACTACCGTACTGACACCACCAACCACAATAAATTTAAAGGCTTGCCGCATCATCATTTTGCCCCTTAGTGTAGCGGGTTTAGTGATGATAGTATAGAGTCGAGCTTGATCAGCTTGCCACTGTTCCCAACCAGCGATACAGTCTTGCCGCGCTTGCGTACCAAGCTGCTGAATTTTTTCCAAATTGACCGCCTGAAAATCTTCTGAACAGAGTAAGCCATTCAGATCATTTTTAATGTACTCATTCATCGTGGGATGATCCAGCGCAATTACAGTCATGCCCCTAGCCATGGCCTCCAGCATACTCATGCCAATCCCTTCATAACGCCGTGGGGCAACAAAAATATTGCTGCGCTCCAACAAGTGATCATAGTCCGAGCGAGACAGCGTACCGGATACCACTTCAATATGATAACGCGCTCGATCTTCCTCACTAGGATAGACCGCTGTATAGCCAGGGTCTGGATCTAGTTTGATGATACACTGATCGATGCTGTGATCACCAAATAATTGTTTGACCTGTTCCCAAGTGATATCAGTACGTTGCCAAAATAATACCCGTCGAGTATTAAAATCAGTTTGCACTGGCAGAGTGACTGGATTCAACCAATATTGTATATAGTGACAATCGATTCCGTACGATAGCAAGCTATCATAGAGTGTCTGACTAAAGCTAATAACCGTGATAGGTAGTTGAGCTAATGCTGACCAAAATGTTTTATCATATTGGTAGACACCGTCATACATCGGTATCCACACCATGCGACCGTGCACCCGGCTTAAGTCTTGTAGCGGTGGCAAGGTTTGTAAAAAGACAATGTGATCAAACTTACCCTGATTCAGTTGATTGACTGTAACTGTTTGGCCGCCCTGCCAGCTATCATCCCAATACTCTGTGACCGTAAAATGATCATGCAAATAGCTGCGCAAAAAATCGCTCGAACGTGTTTGCTGATGAAAGGAGTGATCAACCAGAGCCAGCGCTGGTTTCATGGTTATTTTTGTAACACCAAACAGGCTACTGCCCGGGCTGCGGCCGCCTGATCGGCATCATACCCCTTAGCGGTATGAATATTATAATACTCACACTCCGCGCAAGCGGCTTGATCCGATAGCTGCCAGCCGGTAGTACTATATTGATAGAAGGTTTTTTCAACGACTTGCCCACCAAATGCATCCAGCACGCGCTGCAGCATGTCCGCATTAAACACTTGCTGAAAACCGCAATCTTGAAACTTGCCATAGGGTACAGTCAGCAGCAACTTGCCGCCTGGTTTCAGAATACGGTAAAATTCTTTAACCACATCCAAGTGAGATTTGAAATCTTTTTCATGATAAGTAGCATTTTCGGTGTAAATGGAATTATCCATTCCGACATGTTCCAAAGTAGAGATGCATGTCACGATATCAAACCAATCACTGCGAAAGGGATTGGCCCGCAAGTCACCCCACACGTAAGAAATTTTGCGATCCCACCAGGCCTCTCCTTCGGGCACCAAGGTCATAATGGACAAATCTTTATTCTTGAACACTGGTTGATTTAAAATGAAATCATGGTTAAGGGTAGAACCAGCATCTAAACAGGTGGCGGCAGCGGTGGGTAAATGAGACAGTACCCAGGGAAATTCAACAATCCGTTCATCTAGCTTTTGCCCATAGGTAACCGGCAATTGCGCCACTTGGCTAAAGGCGCGCATTAACGTGGTATCGGCCAAGGAGGCAGCAATAGATTCAGCTTTATATTCACTGTAACCCGGTTGCCATGGCAGGCGTTGCTGCTGCGCAAAGGCCTGGCTAGCCCGACGCGCCCGACGCTGTTGCTGCTGGCGTTCCCGACGTTCAGCCTGCAGTTTGAGGTGGGTCATTAACATACGGCTAATATCATACCACACCATCTAATTTTGTCGCGGTAAACTGAAAGTACGGCAGCTTGATGGATAAGATGGGCTCAACGCCACGTTGCTGACCCGTGCGATACTCACGATACAGCCTTTGGTTAAAAGTCACTGCCGTGGTGCTCATGAAATGACTCTGAGCGTGATACTCTAACGCCTTATCAATAAAAATACGTTCCCAGTAATTGTGTTTTTGCAGGAGTGTTTTTTTCCAGCCAGTAACTTGAAAGTAACGCTGGCGCACACGACTTAATTCGGCTGCTAAGTCAGCGCCATATTTTTCACGCAAGTTACCCGCCACCTGACAATCAATGCTCAAAAATTTATCTAGCTTATGAAAAACCAAACCACGTTGACTAGCCCGCATCCAATAGTCTAGATCGGCTACAAAGCGCAAGTTGGCATCAAATGGTCCCAGCTGGTCTAACACCCGGCGTCGGAAAAAAACTGAGGGCTGACCCAGTGACTGGTCAAATGCTAAACGAGACAAACGGTACTGCTTCTTCCCATACACATGTAAGAACACACTACTATGCTCTGGATTCACAGATAGCACATCCCCCACCAACACATCACACTGCGGATGCCGCTGAAAATAGTCGGCCACAATGGCTAAGGTATCAGGCCAATAGAGGTCATCACAATTTAAATAAGCCAGAATCTCACCATGAGAGGCAGCGATCCCCCGATTAACCGCTTCGTACATGGACCGATCCTGTTTAAGGATCACCTGGTGTCGGGCAGGATCACACTGCTGCAAAATCTCCTGACTACCATCCGTGGATAAGCCATCCACAATAATATGTTCAACCGCCGGGTAAGACTGCTGCTCAATACACTGTAACAAGCGGCCAAGATATGGTTTGGCATTTAATGACGGTGTGACCACACTAATCAAGGCTGTAGACATTAGCGACCATCATAGCATAGCTGCCTTGCCAGTAAAGCCCGGACATGTTAAAACTACTGGTATTATGTCGGGTTTTACCTGTAAAATTTGCGGACAGTCTTCAGCTTTACTCTATGAGAATTTGTTTGATGATCGCTATGGCTACCCAGGAAAATTTTCCGTTTACCGTTGTTCGGCTTGCGGCTTTGGCCAGACGGAACCACTGTTAACGCCTGAAGCGTTAGGCAAGCTCTATACCGATTACTATCCCAGAAAGAATATCACCGCGGATGAAGTACGCCGGTCGGTTACTTGGCGACCAGGGAAGCTAGCCATCTGGAAACGCTGGTTACAAGGGGTCAACAACACTTGCCACTACCATGTCACACCCAACTCAAAAGTCTTAGACATTGGCTGTGGCAACGGAGCCTCTTTACTTGATATTCAAGCCCAAGGGGCAGAGGCCGTTGGTACGGAAGAAGACCGCAATGTGGAACCGATTGCTAAAGCACTGCATTTACAGATCCATTTTGGTGATGTCTCTACCAGTACCTATGCAGACCAGTCATTTGATTTTATTACTATGAGTCAGTTACTGGAACATATTCCGGATCCTGCCGCATTTTTAAAGCGCGTCAGTCAAAAACTGAAACCAACCGGTCACGTCATTATGAGTTTCCCTAATATTGATGGTTGGAACCGACGCCACTCTGGCCGTAAGTGGATTAATTGGCATATTCCCTACCACATTAATTTTTTTACCCCTCAATCGTTGCGCCTGTTAGCTGATCAAACCGGCTTAACCATAGTCAGCCTCAAAACCATTACCCCTAATGTCTGGGTACAGCTGCAGTCGTTAGCCAATCGTAATACCGCTGTGGAGGGTCAACCCAGTGCCTTTTGGTCGCCAGATCAAGGATCAGAAAAAAGCAGCATGGTAAAACGACTCAATTCGATCATAGCCTTAACCATGAGTTATCTGTGCATACCAATCACCCGCTGGCGAGATTGGCGCGGTCAAGGTGATAGCTGGCTAATAGTATTGTCAAAATAATCATCAGCATGGCTTGGCTCCAAAAGATAAAACAATTTTGTAAAGTACACCAATTACTCTTACTGTACTTGGCTGGTGCAGCCGTAGTGTTATTTGCCCTTAATTACTGGCTCTGGCCAACACCAGACGAGTACTTCTATGCTATCCTGGCAGAAAACTTCAGGGCTGCCCTCAATGGACAGATGATTTTTGGAGATATTCATACCGAACATGTCGGCTTAGTAGCATTCATTACAGCCGCCTACCAATATGTGGTGCATCCTAACACTTTATTGGCCAGTCGCGTACCCATCTTTGGCTTCTCACTTGGTATCATGATACTGATCTATCAGATCGCTGCAACGCTTGGGCTATCCATCAAAGAGCGGATGAGTTGGTTGTTATTACTACTATTGATTCCAGGATACTGGATATTTTCGGTGCGGCTCATGCTCGATATTCCTGGAACCTTTGGTGCTATTTTAGTCCTTTACCTACTACTTAAAAAGGCTCCTAGTTATCAAGTTGGTCTTGGCCTATTACTGTTACTACTCTTAAAAGAGTACTACGTCTACTTGCTGGCACCATTAGTTGGACTGGTTATCTTTTTTGATGTTTGGCAATCCTCAGACACACCGCTCAAAAAAATAACTGCAGGTCTGGTTCAGTTATTATTTAGCTTTATGCCTACCGCCTTGGCCACGCTGATCATGATCGATTTTAATTGGCTACCCTATCCACGCGCCTTAGAATTAAATATGATCGGTTTTTTTGGAGATTTATTTTCCTACACGAATAAAACATTCCTCTCGTTATTAAATAATACGATTAAGCTTGTGTACCACCCAGCTACACAAACTATTGTGGATACAGTGAACACCACTAGCGTAGTAATCCCAACCGAGGTCATTGCTGAACCAACAATGGTAGATCAGGTGGCAATCCCAACTGAGGTGATTGCTGAACCAGCGCTAGTGGATCAAGTGGTCATCCCAACCGAGGTCATTGCTGAACCAACAAAGTTAGATGCCAGCATCCAGCAGATCACATTTTCTGGAGAAATCCCGACCGCCCTGTTTCAAACGGATGGATCACCCTATGGTGATGGTCTGCGCGCTAAGCTCTGGTACATCTACCAATATAATTTTTCTGAAACTGACATTAATATTTTTATCCTTCCAGCTAGCTGTATTGGACTATGGTTAGCTATCAAAAAAACCTATGACTCTCTGCGCACGCAAAGAGTCATCGTAAGAACAAATCTAATTTTCATTGTCTATTTTCTAATCTTTGCCTATTTAAACTACCATCAGGCCAGTCTAAAGCATGGTTTTCGTATTACCCTACCCATTATTATCGCGCTCATTTACTTTAGTTATCTAGCCGGTCAGATACTACTCAAAAAAATCAATCTTCGCTACAGTATTGCGTTCGCAGTGTTGTCTGTTCTAGCCATTATACTGTATGTGGTTTCTTTGCAAGCTACTATATACGGCAGCGTACTTTCACACCAAGGTATTTTTGTCATCCTGCTCAATTTAAAGCCTTATATTATGGTGGCAGCGTTTAGTACCATGCTAGTACTACTATTATTATTTGCACGCTTCAAATCGCCTAAAAAATATAGTCTGCTGATTGCCTGTGTACTGGCTTTGTTTGTAGTAAAATTAACCCCCTTCTACTTTGAAAACCGCCAGGCGCTAGGCCTCTACGACTACGATTATGGCTTAGCGACCACTACTCCACTGTTGCAACAATCTGTTAAAACCAGCGCAAAAATACTCAGTAATATGAATCCTAATAAACTACAGTATTATAGTGGAGATATACACTTAGCTACCGAAGGTGTCAGTCCAATAATCCGTATATTTAGTAAGTCTTATCCAACCCTGTATTACGGCTACTTAACCGATGGCGATCTATTAGATCAGTTAGTATCTCATGAGATCACCACGGTACTGCTAAGTAACGATAAAATTGATGAAAGTTTTCGGCACACCCTTGAAGCAATCATCGCCGCACATCCTGCAGCCTTTACAAAAACCTTTGAACGTTACAACGGAGATCGCTTACAGTGGGCTATTTATCACTTTAATGCCCAAGCATTGTAATGATCTATATTGTCATAGCTGTTCATAACCGCTTGACCGCCACCCTGGAGTGCTTGCAATCTATTACTCGACAAACCTATCGTGACTTTAAAGTCATTCTAGTCGACGATGGTTCAACCGATGATACGAGCCAAACCATTGCCCAACAGTATCCCGACACTACGATTCTCCACGGGGATGGTCAGTTATGGTGGACAGGAGCCATGGCGAAAGGAGTTACACATGTTTTGCCACTAGCTGGCGATACAGATTACCTCTTAAGTTTGAATAATGATGTCACATTTGAAAGTAATTATTTAGAGCATTTACTCCAGACCAGTCAGCAGCATGACCAAGCCGTAGTGGGTTCGTTGTGTCAGGATGTACTCCCACCACATGCCATACTGGATGCGGGTATTACAATGAACTGGTATAAATACCAATATGGCCAAGTGGCTTATGATGCAACTAAATCCGTGGCTGCAGGGGTAGACACGATCTCTGGACGTGGGGTGTTGATTCCGGTGAGCGTGTTGAAGCGCATTGGTAACTTTGCCTATCAGAGCCTACCCCATTATGGGGCAGACTATGAGTTTGGCTTCCGGGCTAAAGCCGCTGGTGTTCCGTTGGTGGTTGACTATGGTGCAGTGGTTTATTTAAAAAATGATTTAACGGGCTTTCGCCCCACAGCTCGGGTATTATCCTATCGTGACGAGTGGCGCCGATTATTTTCGATCAAGTCACCGGCTAATGTTATCGTTCACCTGAAGATTATTTGGAAACATTGTCCCCGTCTTGGCCTAAAATTGTTTGATATCTGTTATGTCATAGCTGGTAATCTGTTTATTGCCAGTAAGAATACGCTCCTGTATACTCTGCAACTATGCGGCCTACGAAAATTCTCATCCTAGATACCTATTATGCACACTTTGTGCAGCAGGTTTATCGTGACCAGCCAGACTTAGCTTCCAAATCATATCAAGAACAATTAGCCGTTTTTTTGGGCTATCATTTTGGGACGGGTGATTCATACTCCTACTACTTACGGCAACAGGGATACGAAGTAGTCGATGTAATCGCAGATAACTTGACCTTACAACTGCAGTGGGCCAAGGAACGCGCACTCAATGTCCGACAATGGCCACGTCTGCCACTGTTTGGTCAGTATACCGATCGGTTACCATTGTATCGTATTTTACAAGCCCAAATTGCCGAATTCCAACCAGATATTCTCTACTGCCAAAATTTAACATTCTGTGACCCGGTGTTTTTGAAGAAGTTAAAGCGCCAAGTGAAACTAGTAGTTGGTCAGATTGCCTGCCCATTGCCACCAAGCATATTTTTAAAACCCTTTGATTTAATCCTGACTTCATTCCCTCATTTTGTGCCACGACTACAAGCGCTTGGCATCAAGTCTGAATATTTTAAAATCGGATTTGAAGAACGCTTAGTGCCTTTACTGGCTGATGTCACTGAAAAAACCTATGATGTCGTATTTATCGGTGGATTCTCTAAAGTCCATCGCGACAGTGCCCAGGCTTTGGAACAATTGGCATCCATGGTACCGGTAGATGTGTGGGGATATGGCATTGAAACTTTGCCGGCAGCGGCTAAACTGCGTGAGCGTTACCATGGTGAAGCTTGGGCCATGGACATGTACCATGTCATTAAGCAAGCTAAAGTTTGTATTAACCGTCACAGCTCAGCTGCGGCAAATTATGCCAATAATATGCGCCTATTTGAAACGACTGGTTTAGGCACGTTTTTACTGACCGATCGAAAACAAAACTTAGCTGACCTCTTTACCATCGATCAAGAAGTTGCAGCCTATGGCTCAGCGGATGAATTAATTGCTAAAGTGCGCTACTATTTAGAACAGGATGCCGAACGTGAAACCATTGCTAAAGCTGGACAACAGCGCACGCTACAAGATCATACCTATCGTCACCGCATGCTAGAGTTAGATCAGATTCTAAAACGCTACCTATGAAAGCACTCCTCAATAAATTCTTTGGCGTATCAGGTGGACACCATACCATTACACGTGTTGAAGCTGAACGCTTACAGCTGGATACGCAGTGGCAAGATCCGCAACTGCCACAAAAACAGTTAGAGATCGTCAAGCGCGAATTAGCGCAGATCAAATCTAGCCACCAGTTCCCGGCTCATATGCAAGCTCTGGTTGACCAGATGAAACTAATAACACTGACTAAACCAACTGTGCTCGAAATAGGCTGTTCCAGCGGCTACTACAATGAAATTCTGCAGTTAGGTGGTGTGGCCATGGACTATACTGGTTGTGACTACTCGCCAGCTTTTATTGACTTAGCCAAACAGCTTTATCCGAACTTACCATTCGATGTCTGTGATGCCACTGCTCTACCCTACCAAAATCAGCAATTTGATGTCGCTATTTCTGGCTGTTGTATTTTACACATCCTGGATTATCCTAAGGCTATTCAAGAAACAGCCAGGGTATCTAAACGCTATGCCATATTTAGTCGCACACCCATTATTCATCTAGCTGGCACAACCTACACCAAAAAAATGGGTTATGGTGTACCGATGATCGAAATCATCTTTAATGAAACCGAGTTACTGCGACATTTCCAGGCTGCCGGTTTGCGTGTCATTGATAGCATTACCTTTGGCAAGGGCCCACACTTACCAGGCATGAAAGAAGTAACGTTTAGTAAAACCTATCTGTGCGAAAAAGTTTAAGCGGCTGGCGCTAGCTGTTTGACCTGGTCACAGACATACCGTGCCTGTTCTTCCGTTAAAGCGAGGCCTGACGGTAAATATAAACCATTGGCAGCGATATAATCAGTGTTCGGGAAATCACCCATCTGGCCAAATTTTTCCAACAATACCGGCTGCACATTGGGGGAGTAAAAGAAATCGCGGGTATCGACACCGGCTGCTTTTAAGCGTTGGCGTAAGGTATCTTTATCCATTCCAAACTTTGCAGGGTCAACCAACACGCCATACATCCAATAGACATTCTTCACATACGATTTGGTGATGGGTAAGCGTAGCCCGGGAACATCGGCTAAGTGCTCAGCATAGAAATCCGCCATCCATTGTTTTTTGGCAATATACTCCTCAATATGTTTAATCTCACCACAACCAATGGCGGCCTGCACATTGGTGAGACGATAATTATAACCGACCTGTTCGTGAATAAAACGCTTCGCGTCAGAATGATATAAGTCTTTTAGTTTACGGCACTTGTGCGCTAGCGCATCATCATTAGTCAGGACCATCCCGCCTTCACCGGTAGTGATTATTTTATTGCCGTAAAAACTAAAACACGATAGTTCAGACATCGTCCCACATTTCTTGCCTTTGTACTCACCACCATGCGCCTCGGCCGCGTCTTCAATCACATGTAGGTTATGCTGTTTTGCTAAGGTGAGAATCTCATCCATCTCACAAGCGTGCCCATAAATATGCACTGGTAAAATGGCCTTGGTACGAGCCGTAATTTTTTCGGCAATCTTACGGACATCCATATTGTAGGTCTC